>USMP01000306.1 GCA_900555795.1 uncultured Eubacteriales bacterium | reverse complement strand
GGGAGGTTTGCTGCAAAACAATCTCACAAACCTCCCATAATCGTCATCTCACAATTTTGAGGAGGTCATCCCATGAGAGCAGACTATATCATCCGTCTGGAAACCGAAAACGACTACCGCGCGGCGGAACAGTTGACCCGTGAGGCCTTCTGGAACGTATACCGCCCCGGGTGTCTGGAGCACTATGTGCTCCACGTTCTCCGCAGCGATCCCGCCTTTGTCCCGGAACTAAGCTTCGTGATGGAGCGGGACGGCCGGCTCATCGGCCATGTGATGTATATGCGTTCCCAGATCCAGTCCTACGACGGACGGGCCATTCCCATTATGACCTTTGGCCCCATCAGCATCGCGCCTGACTGTAAGCGGCAGGGCTATGGAACCATCCTGCTCCGCCACTCCATGGAGGCGGCCGGTCAGTTGGGGGCGGGGGCTCTCGCCATCACCGGAAATATCGGCTTCTACGGAAAATCCGGCTTTGTAGTGGCCAGTTCCAGGGGCATTCACTATTTTGCAGAGCCCCGGGAGGCGGAAGTTCCCTACTTTCTGATCCGGGAACTGCAGCCCGGCTTTCTGGAGGGTATCACTGGTATCTACAGGGACCCGGAGGGCTACTTTGTGGACGAGGCGGCGGCGGAGGCCTTTGACGCCCAGTTCCCGCCGAGGGAAAAACTGAAATTGCCAGGACAGCTGGCGCAATAAAACAAGGGAGCGGCCCCTGTGGGGCCGCTCCCTTACTCTATGGTGAGCCGGCGGCTCACTTTCTTTCTTTTACGGCGATCCAGATCTCACAGGTATAGCCCGGGTCCTGAACGTCCGCTGAGGGATAGACCTCCAGTTCCACACCGCTGCCGTACTCATAGTCGCTCTGCGGGAAGAACTCGGTGCAGATCTGCTGATAGGTGTTTTTAAATGCCTCCGGCATCTTTCCCCTGCAGGTAAACACCGCGTAGGTGTGGGCCGGAATCCGGACAATCTCCAGATCCCCGTCCCTCACCTCCACTCCGTTGTACGGTGCGCCAATCCCGTAGGGAAAGGCGGAATCGTCCATCTCCCCGGAGAAGCAGATCCCAAGCAAACCGCCGATCTGCGCAAAGTCGGCATACCGGCAGATCTTCTCCATGGTCCCGTCCCGGCTGCACTCGTCCCAGAATGCGGAGATATCCGCGGTGGCTGTGTCGCCCTGGGGCTTTGTGACCTGCTTCTTTTTGCAAACGACCCGAAACGCGTCCTTTGCCACGATCCTGTAGTCCATGGTGTTGCCTCCTGTTAAAATCAATTTGACGGATAATCGGGAGAAGGATTTGACCGTCCCGCCCCGCCTTGCGTCTGTGGGGCTTAAGCCGTGGAACCGGGCGAAGGCTCTGGAAAAACTCTCCGGGGTATCATAGCCATACCGCAGGGCAATGTCGATGACCCTTGCGCCCGTCTGCTGCAGTTCGCGGGCGGCCAGCGTCAGCCGCCGCATGCGGATGTAGTCCCCCAGTGTAAAGCCACAGAGCATGGTGAACATCCTCTGGAAGTGGAAAGCGGAAGCACAGGCCTGCCTCGCCACCGCCTCATAGTTGATCTCTTCCGTCAAATGTGCCTCGGTATAGTCCAGCGCCCGCTGAATCCCGGTGATCCAATCCATGCAAACTCCTCCCTCCGTCTGAACTGATTATCGCAGGTTTCGGCGGAAAAAGCCTGACATTCCCTGCTTTATAATGTCAGATATCCGCCCGCTTCACCGCCCGCAGTTCGATGTACCCGCGGCTGCCCCGGGGCTCCAGCTGGATGCGGGGATTGTCGTCATCCCAGCGGTAGCCGATGACAGAGGGGTCGTAGCGGTCCATTGCCTGCTGCACCGCCCCGATGGCCTCACAGAAGTTCTCCTCGGCGAAGGGCTCCCCCTGGAACATGAGATAGGTGGCCGCAGGCAGTTCGATGACGTCGAAGCCCCGGTAGTCCTCCCGTTTGAGGTCGATGATGTCGCCGTGCGAAATGCCGCGGCGCCGCCGGCTGGAGAGCACGCCGCCGAACGTCCCCCACTTGGCCGAGTCGATACACACGAGGCCGTCGTTGGGGCCCCGGACGCACCGGAGCAGGAAATAGGGGATGCTGAGCAGCGGGTCGCTCAGCGGGTTTTTCATGACGGTGGCCCAGCTCCGGTAGCTGACGCGCGGGTCGTCGGGCGTTTCGGCGTTGAAGGCCTCCGCGAAGGCGGGCGCGAGCTGACGGCTGGCCGTGCACGCGTCGGGGGCCCGGTCCCCGACCTTGCGGAAGGCCGCGTCGACCATCCCGCAGATTTTGCGGTAGAGGCCGTCGGGCAGCTTCCCGAGCAGGTCCAGCAGCTCGGAGCCGCGGTGCTGGGTGGAGATCGTCGTGAGCGACGCCACGGCCTCCCCCATCCCAAGCCGGGTGATCAGGTAGCGCGCGTCGAGCCCGCCCTTGGAGTGCGCGATGATGTTGACCTTTTCGCAGCCCGTCTCCGTTTGGATCTCCAGGATTTTTGCGCGGATGGCCTCGGCGTTGTCCTCGATCGTGCCCCACGCCTGCTGGTG
>USMP01000305.1 GCA_900555795.1 uncultured Eubacteriales bacterium | reverse complement strand
TACCGCTGCGGCACCGTGGTAGAGCCCCGGGTCAGCAAGCAGTGGTTTGTGAAAATGGAGCCCTTGGCCAAGCCCGCCATCGACGTGGTGCGGGAAGAAAAGATCCGCCTGATTCCGGAGCGGATGGAAAAGATTTATTACAACTGGATGGAAAATATTAAGGACTGGTGCATTTCCCGCCAGCTCTGGTGGGGCCACCGGATTCCCGCCTGGTACTGCGAGGACTGCGGCGAAACCATCGTGGCAAAGGAAACGCCGGAGAAGTGTCCCAAGTGCGGCGGCAGCCATCTCCATCAGGACGAGGATACCCTGGATACCTGGTTCTCCTCTGCCTTGTGGCCTTTCTCTACCCTGGGCTGGCCGGAAAAGACCCCGGAGCTTTCCTATTTCTATCCGACCGACACCCTGGTGACAGGCTATGATATTATTTTCTTCTGGGTAGCCCGCATGATTTTCTCCGGCCTGGAGCACATGGGGGATATCCCCTTTAAAACGGTGTTCTTCCACGGGCTGGTGAGGGATGCCCAGGGCCGGAAGATGAGCAAATCCCTGGGCAACGGCATCGATCCCCTGGAGATCATCCGGGACTATGGGGCGGATTCCCTCCGCTTCTCCCTCATCACCGGCAACAGCGCGGGCAACGACATGCGCTTCTACATCAAGAAGGTGGAGGCTGCCCGCAACTTCTGCAACAAGGTATACAACGCCTCCCGTTTCGTGCTCATGAACCTGCCCGACGAGGCGGTGGGGCCTATCGATATGGCCCTTTTGGACAGCGGGGATAAATGGATCCTCCACCGGCTCAACCAGGTGGTGAAGGAGGTTACCCTCAACCTGGACCATTTCGACCTGAACCTGGCCGCCCAGAAGATCTACGACTTCATCTGGGACACCTACTGCGACTGGTATATTGAACTGACCAAGGGCCGGATGCAGAGCCCCGACACCGCCCAGTCCGCTCAAAATGTGCTGTGCTACGTTCTCATCCAGGTGCTGAAGCTGCTGCACCCCTATATGCCCTTTATTACCGAGGAAATTTACCAGGCGCTGCCCCACATCGCCGGGGAGGACGCCCGGTTCATCATGGTCAGCGATTGGCCTGTCTATGACGAGAAGTTTGCCTTCCAGGCGGAGGAGAACGCCATGGAACTGGTGATGGAGGCTATCCGTGCTATCCGTGCCCGCCGTGCGGAGATGAACGTGGCTCCCGGCAAGCGGGTCCACCTGACCATTTCCACCCTCAATCGGGATGTATTTGCGGCCGGCGCCCCCTTCTTCACCCGCCTGGCCGGTGCCAGCGAGGTGACGGTGGTAGGTATTGCCGGCGCCGGCAGCAGCGATGAGGCCCGGGCCAAGGGCCAGGTGGAGGTGATCACCCATGCCGCCCGGATCTTTATGCCCCTGGCGGAACTGGTGGATATTCAGGAGGAACTTGCCCGCATTGCCAAGGAGCGGGCCAAGGCCGAGGGCCATTTGAAGGGCATCGAGGCCAAACTCTCCAACGAGGCGTTTACCTCCAAGGCCCCTGCCAATATTGTCCAGAACCAGCGGGATCAGGCGGAGAAGCTGCGTGCCCTGATTGCCCAGCTGGACCAGTCCGCCGCAGCTATGGGGCAGTAAGAAAACCCCATCAGGACAGGAAATCTCCCGCCGCAGTCACGCGGCGGGAGATTTCCTGTTTTCACCGCCGCTCTGCTAAATTTTCCCTTGCATTTTTTCTCCGCTGTGGTATATTATTATTGACATATGTCAGAAACGGAGGCTTTTATGGCAAGACCGACCAAGTGCAGGCGGGTATGCCGGATGCCGGCGGCCCGGTGCTTTGCGCCGGACATCGCCGGGGCAGGGCAGGTGGCGCTGACCCTGGACGAATTGGAGTGCATCCGGCTGCTGGATTGGGAGGGGATGACACAGGAACAGTGCGCCCTCCAGATGCAGGTGGCCCGGGCCACGGTGGCCGGTATTTACCAGAGGGCCCGGCGGAAGCTGGCGGATGCCCTTGTACACGGCAGAGCCCTGCGGATTACCGGCGGGGAGGTGCGCCTTTGTGAGCACGGCGTCCACTGCTGTGGCCGCTGCGGCGCGGAGGCCTGCGGCCACTGTACACGCTGCGGAACAAATCAGGAAATATCAGGAGGAAATGAATCATGCGAATTGCGGTAACATATGACAATGGACAGATCTTTCAGCATTTTGGACACACCGAGCACTTTAAGGTCTACGACGTGGAGAATGGACAGGTGCGCTCCTCTATGGTGATGGACACCAACGGCAGCGGCCACGGCGCCCTGGCCGGCTTTTTAGCCGCCCGGGACGTTTCCATTGTAATCTGCGGAAACATGAGCGCAGGCGCTCAAAACGCGCTGACTGAGGCTGGTATTCAATTCTTCGGCGGAGTTGCTGGAAATACGGACGACCGAGTGCAGGAATATCTGGAAGGCAGGCTTTGCTATCAGCCAAACATTTCCTGTTCCCACCACGGCGGCCATGGCGGCTCCTGCGGCGGGCACCATGAAGGCTCCTGCGGCGGGCACGAGCACTGTCATC
>USMP01000304.1 GCA_900555795.1 uncultured Eubacteriales bacterium | reverse complement strand
GACAGGCATTACACGGAGCACACTCGTGTTTCGAGTACCTATGATTTCTAATTTTATAAGAAGGAGGGAAGCAAAGTGCCCAGAAGAGGAAACGTACCCAAGCGGGAGGTTTTGCCCGACCCGCTGTATAACTCCGTCCTGGTGACCAAGCTGGTCAACAGCATCATGCTTGATGGCAAGAAGGGCGTGGCGCAGAAGATCGTGTACGGCGCCTTTGACATGGTCAAGGAGCAGACCGGCAAGGAGCCCTTGGAGGTGTTCACAACCGCCATGGATAATATCATGCCCAGCCTGGAGGTTAAGGCCCGCCGTGTGGGCGGCGCCACCTATCAGGTGCCTATGGACGTTCGTCCCGCCCGCCGTCAGACCCTGGGTCTGCGCTGGCTGACCAATTATTCCCGGGCCCGCAGCGAGCGGACCATGGCCGAGCGGCTGGCCAACGAGATCATGGACGCCGCCAACAACACAGGTTCCGCCGTGAAAAAGCGCGAAGACACCCACAAGATGGCCGAATCCAACAAGGCATTCGCCCATTTCCGTTGGTAAGTTAGGAGAAGCAATATGCCGAGGAAGGTATCACTGGAAAACACAAGGAATATCGGCATTATGGCTCACATTGATGCAGGAAAGACCACGACGACCGAGCGAATCCTGTATTATACCGGTGTGAACTATAAGATCGGTGAAACACATGAGGGTACTGCCACCATGGACTGGATGGCGCAGGAGCAGGAGCGTGGTATCACCATCACCTCCGCCGCTACCACCTGCTACTGGCAGGGTACCAAACACCAGTTCCCCCAGACCCGCATCAATATCATCGACACACCGGGCCACGTGGACTTCACTGTTGAGGTAGAGCGCTCCCTGCGCGTGCTGGACGGCAGTGTTACCGTTATGTGCGCTAAGGGCGGCGTGGAGCCCCAGTCCGAGACCGTGTGGCGTCAGGCGGACCACTACCATGTGCCCCGTATGGTTTACGTCAACAAGATGGACATCATGGGCGCGGATTTCTTCAATGTGCTGCGCATGATTGATGAACGTCTGAAGTGCAATGCGGTGCCGATTCAGCTGCCCATCGGGAAGGAAGCCGATTTCCGCGGCATCATTGACCTGGTGGAGATGAAGGCCGATGTCTATTACGACGAGATGGGCAACGATATGCGCGTAGAGCCCATTCCCGAGGACATGGTGGATCTGGCCAACCAGTACCGCGAGAAGCTGCTGGACGCCGTCTCCATGTTTGATGACGAGATTATGGAGATGTACCTGGAGGGCCAGGACATCCCCACCGACAAGATCCGCAAGGCCATTCGTCAGGCCACTGTGGCCGTGGAGATGATCCCGGTGGTGTGCGGCACGTCCTACCGCAACAAGGGCGTCCAGAAGCTGCTGGACGCTGTGGTGGACTATATGCCCTCTCCTCTGGATATCCCCGCCATTAAGGGCGTCAATCCCAAGACGGATGAGGAGGAGACCCGGGACTCCGACGACAACGAGCCCTTCTCCGCCCTGGACTTCCTCACCCGGATCTCCATGCAGGAGTGGCTGCTGGACCAGTGGCAGCGGCACAAGAGGACCATCCTCTTCATCACCCACGATCTGGGCGTGGTGGCCAACGTGGCCGACCGCGTGGCGGTGCTCTACGCCGGGCAGATAATCGAGCTGGGCACCGTGGAGGAGGTCTATTACGACCCCCGCCACCCCTACACCTGGGCGCTTTTGAGCTCGCTGCCCCAGCTCATGGACAGGGGCATGAAGCTCTACTCCATCGCCGGCACGCCGCCGAGCCTCTACAACGAGATAGTCGGCGACGCCTTTGCGCCGCGCAACCCATACTGCCTGCGCGTGGACACCCTGCGCGAGCCGCCGATGTTCAAGGTCTCGGACACGCACTACGCCAAGACCTGGCTGCTCGACCCGCGCGCGCCTAAGGTGGAAAAGCCGGAGATCATCCACGATATCCACGGCACTCTGATGAAAGTATTCAACATATAGGAGGTGGTTCCGCATGGCTAAAGACAAAGAAACACAGCTGCTGGACGCCAGCGCGAGCCATTTTCCCGAGCACGGGCCGGTGGACGAAAACGGCCGCGAGATCCTGCTCTCCCTCAAGCACGTAGACATCAACTTCGGCAAGGGCGAGAGCATGGTACGCGCCGTGCGCGACGTGTCCTTCGACGTGTACAAGGGCGAGACCTTCTCCCTGGTCGGCGAGTCCGGCTCGGGCAAGACCACGATAGGCCGCGCCGTCATCCGCGCCAACACCTGCTCGGCCGGTGAAATACTCTACAAGGGCGTGCGCATCTCCGGGAAGATACCCCGCAGCCTCGACCGCGAGGTCATACGCAACATCCAGATGGTGTTCCAGGACCCCGCCGCCTCGCTGAACGAGCGCGCCACGGTGGACTACATCATCTCCGAGGGACTGTACAACTTCCACCTCTACGAAAACGAGGCCGACCGCGTCCGCAAGGTGGAGAACATAATCGAGGCCGTAGGCCTGCTGCCCGAGCACCTGACGCGATATCCGCACGAGTTCTCCGGCGGACAGCGCCAGCGC
>USMP01000303.1 GCA_900555795.1 uncultured Eubacteriales bacterium | reverse complement strand
GTAGAGCTTTCCGGCTACCAGACCAAAACCAACCGGAAAAAGCTCACGGGCGCGTATTCCGACAAGAGCCCGCTGGTGGCCCTGATGCACCTGACGGAGGAGCGGGAGGTGGCCCTCTACTCCTCGGAGGTCCGGGCCCTGGTGGTGAGCACCGCCCTTCTGGCCCCCAAGGCCACCCGCTCTACCCAGGGGGTCCAGGTTATGACACTGAAGAGCAGGTTCCACTTAGACCGCGTCCGCACCCTGGAGGACAGCGGTATCACCAATTTAGGCCGCTATCGCTGCCGCGCCATCCCCGCCGCCGGCGCCATCCTGAGGGAGGAGGACGGGGACGACCAGCAGATGCAGCTGCTGTAGAGTGCACAAGGAGGTCTTTTCGTGAAAATCAAGAGTCCGGTGCTGCGCCGCCTGTATGAGTATGGCATGATCGTGCTGGGCAGCGCGATCTACGCTGTCAGCTTCAACTGGCTGTTTCAGCCCAACAACATCTCCATGGGGGGCTTTACCGGCGTTGCCCAGATCCTGAACCGGATGTTTCCCGCCCTGCCTGTGGGCGTGACGGTGATTCTGCTGAACATCCCCCTCTTCTATCTGGGTGTGCGCAAGCAGGGCCCCCGGCTGCTGGTGTCTTCCCTGTTCGCCATGGCCATCGGCTCGGTTCTCATCGACGCGCTGGCCATGGTGTATACCTTCCACCCCATGGACCCGCTGCTGGCCTGCGTATACGGGGGCGTGCTGCTGGGGCTGAGCATGGGGCTGCTGCTGAATGTGGGGGCCACCACCGGCGGCACGGAACTGGCCGCCCGGCTGCTGAAGTATAAGCTGCGGCATCTCTCCATCGGCCGGCTGTGCCTGGGGATCGACGTGGTGGTGATTGTCCTCTACGCCATGACCTTCCGCAGCTTGCACAATGCCCTGTACGGCATCATGGCCATGTATATCGCCAGCCTGGCCATGGACGCGGTGGTATACGGCTCCACCAACGCCAAGATGGCCTACATCATCAGTGCCCACAGCGGGCCGGTGGCGGAAAAGCTGCTGGCCATGGATCTGGGCGTCACCCTGCTGGAGGGCAAGGGGGGCTTCAGCGGGGATGAGAAGCAGGTGGTGCTGTGCGCCTTTAAGCGCAGCCAGATCGCCGCCATTAAGGCTGCCGTTACCGCCCTGGACCCGGGGGCCTTTATCATTGTCTGCGAGGCCCACGAGGTGCTGGGGGAGGGCTTCGGAGAGTATACACCGGACAGCTTATAAATTTATATGCAGCAGAGGAGGAAGCACCATGGCATTTGAAAAACTAAGAAAGGTCCTGGAGGGAAACGGCTTTGCCGTGTCCGTGTTTAAAACCGGGGAGGAGGCCGCCGCCTATCTCAACGGGGCCATTGACGGCGTTACCGTGGGCATGGGCGGCTCCCTAACCCTGACGGAACTGGGGCTGGATAAGACCCTGGCGGAGCACAACACCCTGGCCTTCCACTGGACCAGTGCCGATCCCGGCGCAGCCCGCCGCCAGGCCGCCGGGGCGGAGGTATATCTGCTCTCCGCCAACGCCATCGCGGAGGATACGGGGGAGATATTGAACATCGACGGCAGCGGAAATCGCCTCTCCTCCTCCCTCTACGGCCACCGGAAGGTGTACTTTGTGGCGGGCCGGAACAAGGTGTCGCCGGACTTCGCCAGCGCGCTGGACCGCCTGCGCAATGTGGTGGCCCCGAAAAATGCCCAGCGGCTGGGACGGAAAACGCCCTGCGCGGCCAAGGCCGACCGGTGCTACAACTGCCACAGCCCGGAGCGGATTTGCCGGGCGCTGACCGTCCACTACGGGCCGATGCTGTCCATGGATATGGAGGTCGTGCTCATTGACGAGGAGCTGGGCTCCTGATCGGCGGAGCCGGGGAGGTAAAGGAGAATCAACCATGAAACACAACCATAAGCTGTTTTCACTGCTGCTGGCCCTGGCCCTGTGCCTGGCGCTGACGGGCTGCGCGGCCCTGCTGGATCGGTCCTACAGTGTGGTGGAGCCCTACCGCAACCGCTACTGGGACGCCAGCGGCGAGGATACCCTGCGGGCGGAGAACTATCAGGATCTGGTCAACTCCCTGCTGATGCTGGTGCAGCAGGGGGCGGAGGAGGGCGTGATCCGCTACTACGCCGCCCAGCGGTCCTATGCCGAGGCGTTTGAGGCCGGACAGGAGGTTCGCCGGGAGACCACGCTGGGCGCCTATCTGCTGGAGAGCGTCACCTTCTCCTACGAGTCCCAGGAGGACAGCGCCACCATTACCTACCGGCTGGTCTACCGGGAGGATGTGGAGGATGTGGCGGGGCTGATGGCCCTGTCGGACAGCCAGTCCCTGGTGGATCTGCTGCGCCTGGCCCTGCGGGAGGACCACGCCCGCCTGACAGCCAAGTTCGTCTATGAGACGGAACTTCAGTCGGAGGTGCGCTCCGCCGTGGAGGCCGCCGCCGCCGACCCGGAGATCGCCGTGCTGCTCATCACCGAGAAGCTGGCCGCGCTGTGCGGGGACCTCATCATCCCCATGAAGCAGAGCGCCCAGCGCCCCCTGGTGGTGGAGA
>USMP01000302.1 GCA_900555795.1 uncultured Eubacteriales bacterium | reverse complement strand
GCAAGGCCGGTGCTGGTGATCCGAATCACAAATTTGCCCATCGTAAAATCCCCTTTCGTTTCTCTTTCTGTTGGCGTCCGGTTTCGCTGTATACAAATTGTACAACGAATTTGGCGGACCGTCAGCAGGCAGGGGAAAGTCCGGACAACGTGAGGAGCGGCTAGGGCCGGTCCCCCGCCTGGCCGGCGGCGTTCCCCGGGGAGCAGGCGGAAGCCGCCAGCAGCAGGGATAAAAACAGGCACAGCCATTTCTTCATATCAACAGCCTCCCTGTGGTATGATCCGGCGTCGGCGCCCCAGCCCCTTCGCTGCGGCGATCCGCCCAAAGGCGGGGCTTCCGGCGGATCACCGCCAGTATACCACACAGGGAGGCTGCCGGCAACAGGGCTTCGCCCTCCGCCAGGCTAAAGCCCGGGGCCGGTGGAGAGGATCACCTCCGCCAGGGTGCTTCCCAGCAGCCGGGCGGAGAGCAGGGCCTCGTCCAGGCTGTTGCCCGCCGCGCCCACCTCCACCAGCAGCGCCCCGGGCGTCACGTGCTGGTTATAGCGGGAGTTGCGCACGGTGATGGGCCGCATAAGGGTGGGAAAATCCTCCGTCAGGGCCTGCTGCACCGCCGCCGCCAGCTTCAGGTTTTCCCGCCAGCCAGGGTGCTCCAGGCCGCCGCCGTCGGTGCCGATGACAAAGGACATCTGGGCGGCGTTCATGCCGTTGACCCCGCTGACCACCTTGTAGGGGTTCCCGTCGCCGTCATAGATGGCGTCCCGGTGGAGGTCCAGCACATAGACCAGGGAGGGGTACTGCTCCAGATAGTCCTCCACCGTCTTCAGGGACCGGCCGTAGGCCCCGCTGTACTCCGGGTAGTCGTGGAGGGTGGTGTCGTGGAGCACGGTGAGCCCCGCCTCCTCCAGAACCCCCTGGTCGGTGGTGCGGCACTCGCCGCAGGCCTCGTAGCCCTGGCCTGCGGGCATGGTGTAGGCTTCGCTGCCGTGGGTGTGGACGATGAGGATCTGGGGCCCCTCCTCCTGGGTGAGGGCGGCGGCGAAGGAGCCGTCGAAGAGGGCTTCGTCAAAGGTGTTGTCGGAGCGGTTGTTGATGTACACGTCCCCGGCTACGACGTATCCCTCCGGGGAGGTGGGGATCAGGGTCTTGGCGGGCACGCCGTTGTCGGCCAGCACCAGGGGCGCCCCGGGCTCGGCGGCCTCCTCTCCGATGGGCTGGCTGCCGTCCTGGGGACTCTGGCCGGCGGGGGCCTGGGACGGGGGCGTGTCGTCCCCCTCCTCCGTCCGCCGGAGCTCCAGCACCGCCCGCCGGCCCGCTAGCAGCACCGGGCTCTGACCAATCGCCAGATCCAGAGCGGCTGGGATGGCGGCGTCCTCCCGGCTGTCCAGCAGCTGTCCCCGGAGGATGGTGAAGGCCAGCTCCTTCTGCCGCCCCAGGGCCTCCCAGGCGGAGCGGGCGCTGGTGCTGGCGGCGGTTTGATGGTCATGGTTTGTCCCCCCTTGCGTTTGCTTGTCCATCCTATGTCCCCCGGCGGCGGAATATGCATTGCCCCGGGCCGGAAAAGATGGTATCATGGAGGGGATAAGGCGCCGGGCCGGGCCGGGGCGGGAAGGACGGAATATGGGACGATTTGACGGAGCGCTGCTGCTCAGCGATTTTGACAACACCCTGCTCTACACGGAGGAGGGCCTGCGCACCGGCGCGGCTCTGCCGCCGCTGCCGGAGCGGAATCTGGCGGCCATCCGCCGCTGGATGGCGGAGGGGGGCGTGTTCGCCGTGGCCACAGGCCGGGCCATGGCGGCCTACCGGCGCTACGCCGGGATGATCCCCACCAACGCCCCCGCCATTGTGGATAACGGTGGAGGCATCTACGACTACCGGCGGGAGGCCTACGTGTACGCCACCGCCCTGCCGGAGACGACCCGGCTGCGCCTGGCCGCTGTGCGGGAGGCGTTCCCCCAGGTGTCCCTGGAACTCTACCACCCGGACGGCGGCATCCAGGTGGTGAACCCCTCCCCCTGGAACGCGCGCCACGCCCAGCTGACAGGCGTGACCTATCAGGTAGCGGCGGATCTGGAGGAGGGCACGGTGGGCACGGCGCTGAGCAAGGCCCTCTTTGTGGCGGAGCACGGGGAACTGGAGCGGGTGCGGGAATTTCTGGCCCGGCGGGGCTGGGCGGAGGACTATGAACTGATTTTTTCCAGCGGCCACCTGCTGGAGATGACCGCCCGGGGGGCGGACAAGGGGGCCATGGCCCTGCGGCTGAAGGCGCTGTGCCGCTGCGAAAAGCTCTACTGCGTGGGGGACCACATGAACGATCTGCCCATGCTGCGCCTGGCTGACGCCGCCTTTGCCCCGGCAAACGCGGTGGAGGAGGTGCTCTCCTCCGGCGTCCGGGTGGTATGCCACTGCCGGGAGGGGGCCGTGGGCGCGGTGATCGAGGCCCTGGAGGCCGGAGAACACCTGCAGGTGGGGCTCAATGGTCACGGCGGTGCCGCCCTGGGCGCGGTACGCGTCCAGAATGCGCTTCACCTGACCAATGCCGTGGCCCGCGGGCACCACATTGCCGTCGGCCAGG
>USMP01000301.1 GCA_900555795.1 uncultured Eubacteriales bacterium | reverse complement strand
ACGCCTCTCCCAGCGGCAGCCTGGCCGGCTCCTCCACAAACCGCACCGGCACCCGGTAGCGCTCCGCCAGAGCCAGCACCTCCCTCTGGAGATCCGCCTGCCCCCCGTTTTCGGACAATTGGGGCAGCAGCAGCTGTCCCACCTCCACCCGGGCCAGAAGTTCCGCCAAACCGCCGGCGTGATCCTCGTGATAGTGGGTCAGCACCACCGCCTCCAGCCGGTCCCAGCCGTAGGTATCCAGGGTGTCCGCCGCCAGGGAGCCGGGACCCCGGGGCACATAGAGGCTGCCGCAGTCCACCAGCACCGCGCCCTCCTCCCCAGCCAGCACAGCGGCGGCCCCCTGGCCCACATCCACCGCGGCCACCACCAGCCGCGCCCCCCGCACCGACAGCCGGGGAAGTTCCCGGGCCGTAACCAGGCACAGGGCGCTCAGGGCCGCGGCCAGCGCCCACACCCGTCTCGGCGGCCGCAGAAGCACGCACACCAGCCCCATGGCATAGGTCCCCGCCAGCCACACCGCCGCTCCCGGCGTCACAAAGTAGACCCCGTGGCCCGGTATATGGGCCACCAGTCCCGCCAGCCACAGCGTATACCGGGCCAGCGCCCCCGGCAAAGCCGTCAGGGGCAAAAGGGCCGGTACCGCCGCCGCCAGCGGCGTCAGCATCAGGGCGGAGGAGAAGAGCGCCGACGCCGCCCCCAGCGCCAGCAGGTTGGACAGGGGCGAAAGCAGGGGCAGCGCGCCAAAATACAGGGCGCTGATGGGGGCCGTAAACACCAGGGCCCCCAGGCTGGCCGCAAGGGAGGCGCACAGGCCGTTCCAGGCCCACCGCAGCCCCCGCCCCCGGGGACGCCACAGCCGGGAGACGCCCCGATATACCGCCGGGGACACCCACAGCAGCCCCGCCACAGCGGCAAAGGACAGCTGCAGGCTTACAGAGGCCACGGCAAAGGGATTTGCCAGCAAAATCACCAGCAGCGCCCCGGCCAGAGCCGTGGGCGGATCGCTCTCCCGGCCCGCCAGGGGCGCCAGAAGCAAAAAGCCGATCATCACGCAGGAGCGCACCACCGACGGCGTGCACCCCACCGCCGCCATGTACACCAGCAGCACCGGGTAGCCCACCAGAGCCGTCAGATACCGGGAGCGGCCCAGCAGCAGGCCCAGCAGGCCGATAAGAAAGCCGCAGTGGAGGCCGGAGACGGCGGTCACGTGCATGAGCCCGCTCTCCTCCAGGTCGCTGATGCTCTGCTCATCCAGTCCGTCCCGGCTGCCTGTGAGTATAGCGGTTATAAGGCCCCCGGCCTGCCCGCCGTAACACCGCTCCACCGCCCCCCGCAGCCGGTGGGCCAGGCGGCAGGGCAGATAGCGGAGACTCCCGGCCCGGCCCCGCTCCACCTCCCGCGCCTCCCCCCGGCCATAGAGCCGCAGGAACACGCCCCGGGCGGTGTAGTAGTCGCTCTCATCGCCTGAGAGGCTCTGGGCGCTGGCGCAGCCCGCCGTAACGGTGAGTGTGTTCCCCGGCACAAGAGCGGAGAGGGATTCGTCCCCGTAGTAGACCGCCTTCCCTCTCAGCCCCTCCACCCGGACCGTCAGGCGCAGGCCGTAGTCCGTAATCTCCGGGTAGTCCAGGACCTCCAGGGCAAATGTGCCCTCCTGCCCCACCAGAGCCTGGGCGGGAGCCAGGTACAGCTGGGCATAGGCCGTCAGCCACAGCGCACCCAGGGCAAAGCCCAGGGACATCACAGCCAGCTGGCGGCGCTTTTTTCTCCACAGGCGCGACAGGGCCAGCCCCGCCAGGCCGCCTCCGGCGGCCGCGTACAGCCACCAGGCGCCGGAGAGCAGATACAGGCACAGCGCCACCCCCGCCCCAAAGGGCAGGGCAAACAACAGCAGCCGTCTCACGGGGCTACCGGATGGGTTCCCGGCGGTTGGTGCGGCCCAGGATATAGTCCGTGCTGGTGTGGTAGTACTCCGCCAGCTGGATCAGGGCCCAGACGGGAATCTCCCGCTCACCACTCTCATATCTGCGGTATACACCCCGCTTCATATGAAGATATTCCGCTACCTGCTGCTGCGTTTTGTCGCCGTCCTCCCGCAGATCACGAATCCGCTTAAACGTCACCGACATCACCTCAGCAGAATGCTACCATTCGGTATCATTTCACTTTTAATATGTCATCATTCGGTGACATTAAAAGTTGAAGAAAATAGGTAGAGTTCTTGTTTTGATATCATATTGCAGATTACGCTGTGGTGTTTTGCCGGGGGAAGTGTTCCGCGCTCCGGCGCGGGTCCCTTTTTCTGCGAAGAAAAAGGGACGAAAAAGCCGCCAGCCCTCTTTGGGCTGGACCCCAGCATTTTGCCGCTGGCTCGTGCGGTGAATCAGCGGAAGAGCTTTTAGCCGGGGCACCCCGAAGCGCCGCGCCAGAAAACTGGCAATCGAATCACTCCGCCTGTCGGCCCTGCACCCGACGCCTATGTCGTCCTGTCAGGCGAAGCCGCTGACGGACAGGGAAGAAACCCCCTGCGGCGATGCACCACAGTCCCGTTGACTGCACTTCCAGCAGAGCACCGCACCATGGCT
>USMP01000300.1 GCA_900555795.1 uncultured Eubacteriales bacterium | reverse complement strand
GAGCGGCTGGCATACTAAAAAAGCTGCAAAAGAGAGGGAGCGCCGGCGCTCCCTCTCTTTTTTATCCACATAAAGGGGCGCCTGTGGGCCAGAGCCCCCCGCAAATGGGTTCCGCAAGAAGAATCACCAGGAAAAAATAAGGGAATGTTAAGCTCTATGTCTTGCTCCGCTTTACAAAAGCGGCTATAATGCGGTCAGGCGCTATTTTTTCGGAGGGTTTTCCACAGGTATTTTTCCATCTGTGTAAAATTCTGGAAAAGCGGCGCCCCTGCAGGCGGGGCCGCCGCCTGTGTAGGTTATGACGAGGTGATGGCGTGGGACATTTTTTGGATTCTGTTTTTCTGCTGCGTCAGAGATGGGAGACGGACTGGCCGGCGTGGAAGAAGGCGGCCTATACCGCCTGGCGGGCCCTGCTGCTGCTCTGCGCCGGCGCATGCCTGGGCTTTCTGTTGCTGGTGTTTGCCTACGGCAAGTACTCCTGGGGCGTATTTCAGGGGTACCTGGCCTCCGCCCCGCTCCTGCTGCTGAATATCCTGCCGGTGGTGTGGCTGATTTTTCTTGCCTACGCCCTGTTTGGCCGGGGCTGGCTGGCGTTTCTGACGGGGGGCGGCGTGGCCCTGGGGCTCAGCCTGGGCCACTACTACAAGCTGTGCTTCCGGGACGACCCCCTGTACTTTGAGGATATGCTGATCCTCCGGGAGGCCAAGGCTATGACCGGCAGCTACGCCCTCTTTGTGGATAAGCGGGTGGCGGTGGCGGCGGCCTGCTTTTTGGCGGGGATTTTGCTGCTGGCGGTGCTGGCCCGGGGAGCGGTGCGAAGCTGGAAGGTCCGCCTGGGCCTGCTGGCGGCGGTTTTGGCGGTGGGCGCCGCCCTGGCGCCGGCGTATTTGGATGAGGACCGGTACGCAGCTGTGGAAAACTATGCGTACCTCAACCGGTGGAGCCCCACCCAAAACTATATTGCCCATGGGTTTTTCTACCCCTTTGTCCACAGTGTGTCCGACTTTGTGGAAACGCCGCCGGACGGATACAGCCAGCGGAAGGCGGAGTCGCTGCTGGCGGCCTATGAGGACGCGGACATCCCCCCGGAGCGGCAGGTGAATGTATTCGCCATTATGCGGGAGGCCTATGTGGATTTTTCCCGGTACGGCATTGAAGGCCTGGACTGCTCCGGCTACAGCCTCTACCACCAGCTGGAGGCGGAGAGTTACGCGGGGGACCTGCTGACCAACATTTTTGCCGGCGGCACCATTGACAGCGAGCGGTGCTTTCTCACCGGCAACTATCAGGTCCGCAATTTCCGCTCCAACGCCAACTCCTATCTCTGGTACCTGCGAGACCAGGGCTATACGGTGGAGGGAAGTCACCCCTACTACCAGTGGTTCTATAACCGGCAGAATGTGAACGCCTACCTGGGCTTTGAGCGCTACCGGTTCCTGGAGGGGGATTTTGACAAGCTGACCAGCGCCTACTACCTGGCGAACAAGGACACCGGAAAGCCCTATTTCTCCTTTGTCCTCAATGTCCAGAGCCACGGCCCCTATTCCACCACAGAGTACGGCGGGGCGGTGGAGTACCTCACCGGGAACTACTCCGACGCCTGCAAAAACGCCATGAACAACTATATGCACGCCATCATGGAGGGGGACCGGGAGCTGATGAAGCTGGTGGAGGCCCTGCGGGAGGATGAGGAGCCCGTGGTGCTGGTGCTGTTCAGCGACCATCTGCCCTGGATGGGGGACGGAAACGTATACTATCAGGAGATGGGGCTGGACATCGACCCCGCCACGGAGAAGGGGTTCCGCACCCACTATACCACCCGGTACCTGATTTGGGCCAACGAGGCGGCCAGGGAGGCGCTGGGCAGCGATTTCACCGGAGAGGGCCCCACCGTGTCGCCCTGTTACCTGATGAATCTGCTCTTTGACCAGTGCTCCTGGGAGGGACCCGCCTTTATGCAGGCCATGGGGGATATGATGGAGGTGTTCCCGGTGGTGACGACCCACGGGTGCTACGTGGTGGACGGCAGGTTTACCGACGAGATTCCGGCGGAGCGGCGGCAGCTGTTCCAGGAATTTTTGTACCTCCAGCACTACTGGAGAAATGAGTTCATCAATTAAATAAGACGCCGCCCCGGATGCCTGCATCCGGGGCGGCGTCTTCTGTGGCCGCCCGGCGGCGGGAAGAGGCGCCTTTGTATATGGGAGGCCGGCCCTCTCAGGACACCAGCAGCATCATCACCGGGGCGGCCGCCACGGTGAGAAGCCCTGTTACCACAATGGCCAGGCTGCTGGCGGCCCCCTGGATATCCCCCAGTTCCACCGCCTTGGCGGTGCCGGCGGCGTGGGCGGAGGTGCCGATGGCCAGGCCCTGGGCCAGGGGGCTTGTGACGTGGAACAGCCGCAGCAGCCCGGGGGCGATCACCGCCCCCAGAATACCGGTGATGATGATTGTGACCATGGTGGTGGCGGGAAAGCCCCCCAGCTCCTGGCTGAGGCTCTTGCCGATGGCGGTGGTGATGGACTTGGGCAGCAGGGTGGCAAACTGAGAGGCGTCCAGGCGGAACAGCGCCAGCATGGCGGCG
>USMP01000299.1 GCA_900555795.1 uncultured Eubacteriales bacterium | reverse complement strand
CCGCACCGGCCTTTTTATATGCTTCATCACGGGGAGGGCGCCTGTGGGGGCCGGAAGGTTTACAGCGGTTCAATCTGCTGGATGTCCGTTTCCAGCGCCAGGGGGCACCGGGGGTACCGCTCCAGAAACGTATCCAGCACCCGCTGCAGGGCCCGGCGGCCATGTTCCGCCGTGGTGGTGGGCAGCAGCAGCACGTACTGGGAGATGCTGTACTTGGCCACCACGTCCCCTCTGCGCAGGGTGTCCCGGATGCACTCGGAAAGCTTGTCCATATAGCTGTTGAGCAGCTTCAGCGGCGGCGTGGTACCGTCCCGCATGGTGGCGGTGATGAGGCCCAGGAACATGACCAGCCCGGAACGTGCGGCGGAGCGGACCGTCAAGTGATAGATGTCCTTGAATACCTCCAACTCGCAGAAGAAGGCCCCGCTGGCCGTCAGGTCCTCATGGCGCAGGAATTGGCCAATGGCCGTCAGGTTGCTGGTGGGCTGCCGGGTGGTCTTGATGATATCCCGGTACAGCGCCGTCAGATCCATGGAGGGGGTGACGCCCAGCTCTTTATAGAAGATGCTGTACATCTTCTTATACTGCTCCAGCGCCTGCTGGGTCTGGCCCGTGCGCACCAGGGCCCGGATCAGGTGGTAGTAGAAAAACTCCTCGTAGCCGTCGATGGCGATGGCCCGTTCGCACAGGGAGATCACATCCATCCACCGCTCCCGGGCCATCAGCAGATCCACAGTGGTCTGGACCAGATGGACATACATGGAGTGGTAGTAGGTTGCTTTGGGTGCCACCCAGTCTTCGCCGCAGGACCGGCCCAAAAAATCGCCCTGGTACAGTTCCACCGCAGTCAGGCAGGTTTCCAGCCGCTGGTCCGGGGCGATCCAGGAGGAGGCGGCCTTCTGGCAGGCCACCTCAAAGAGGTCCACATCCAGTTCCATGGGCAGTTCCGTATTCCAGGCGTAGCCGCTGCGGGTGGCGAGAATGATATCCCGGCTGTTGGCGTACCCCAGGGCATCCAGCATGGAGCGGGTCCGGTACACCAAGGTTTTCAGGGCGCTGGTGGGGTTAACGCCCTTTCCCTCGGGGTCCATCAGTTCCACCAGTTCCTCCTGCGTGACCTCCCGGTTACGGAAGGTGATGAGATAGGCCAGCAGGGTCCAGGGCTTCCTTGAACGGCAGGTCACGTCGTCTATGCGGCTTCTTCCGCACGAGAGCGTGCAGCCGCCCAGCATATTGACCCGCAGTACCCGGCTTGTTTCCATGTAATCACCCTCCTCTGCCCCGACGGGGACAAGCTTGCTGGGTACCGCTCGCGGTACCGTCAGACCTGGGCTTCGGCTGCCATCGGAGGCGGATGGCCGCCTGAGGATGATGCCGAAGCGCCGCTTTGCGGCTATTATCCCATACCCGGTTCGGGAAATCCAGTCCCAATTGCATTTTTTTGAAAATTTTCTGCTGCTGGCGGTCTTGTTCTTGACCGCTAAAGGTTTTTTGCTATAATGGCGGTAGAGCAGGATAAAATTTGTCAGATACGGAGGATGTGGATTGATGAACGTAGTCACACTGGGCAAAACGGGGATCACGGTGCCCAAAAACGGATTCGGCGCGCTGCCCATTCAGCGGGTGGGCATGGAGGAGGCGGTGGCGATTCTCCGCCGGGCCTATGAGGGGGGAATCCGCTTTTATGATACCGCCCGCTCCTACACAGACAGTGAGGAGAAGCTGGGCCGGGCCTTTGCCGGCATTCGGGAAAAGGTGTATATCGCCACGAAGATGCCCCGGTTTACTGTGGAGGACTTCCGGCGGGATCTGGAGACCTCTCTGGACAACCTGCAGACGGACTATGTGGACCTGTGTCAGTTCCACAATCCGCCCTTCTGCCCCAAGCCCGGAGACGGCACCGGCATCTACGAGGCCATGCTGGAGGCCAAGGCGGCGGGGAAGGTGCGCCACATCGGCATTACAAACCACAGGCTCTCCGTGGCCCATGAGGCCATTGAGTCCGGCCTCTATGAGACGCTCCAGTTCCCCTTCAGCTATCTGGCCACGGAGAAGGAGCGGGAACTGGTGGAACTCTGCCGGGAGCACAACATGGGCTTTATCGCCATGAAATCCCTGGCCGGCGGCACCATCAACAACGCCGCCGCAGCCTACGCCTATCAGGCCCAGTTTGACAATGTGCTGCCCATTTGGGGCGTGCAGCGGATGGAGGAACTGGAGGAGTTTATCTCCTTCCAGGATACGCCGCCTGTATTGGACGCGGCGCTCCGGGCGGTGATCGACAAGGACCGGAAGGAACTGGCGGGCAGCTTCTGCCGGGGCTGCGGCTACTGCATGCCCTGTCCCCAGGGCATTGAGATCAACAGCTGTGCCCGGATGAGCCTGATGCTCCGGCGCGCGCCCACCGCCCGGTGGCTGTCTCCGGAGTGGCAGGAAAAAATGGCGCGGATTGACACCTGCATCCACTGCAACCAGTGCGCCGGCAAGTGCCCCTACGGGCTGGACACCCCGGCTCTGCTGGCGGAGAATCTGAAGGATTACCGGGAGGTTTTGGCGGGAAAGCCGCTGTAAGGGAAGAGGCAGG
>USMP01000298.1 GCA_900555795.1 uncultured Eubacteriales bacterium | reverse complement strand
CCGTGGGATATCCCAGGCGGATCAAATCCTTCTCGGTGGCTTTCCCCACCCCAGGAATTTTCCGAAGCTCTGTTTTCATTTTAGCTCCCGTTCCCTTCTCACAAACTGGTTCTTTATTTCCGCTTATCCTCGTTATCCTTGTTTTTTTCAGCCTCTGTGGGGGCGCCGTCTTCCCCGCCGGATTTTTTCTTTTTTGCGGAATAGACCCCCACGACCACCAGGGCGGCGATGATGACCAGGCAGGCCGCCGCCACGCCGACGATCAACGGCAGGTAATTACGGCCGGCGTCTCCTGTCGCCGGCCCCGCCATCGCTTGGGCGGCGAAGGCCGCCGGGGCAAACACAACCCCCAATCCCATACAGCTTAACATGGCCAGAAATCCCTTTTTTATTTTGTTCAAACTAATTCACATCCTTTATTTTTCATGCGCCGGCTAAAAGGCTGCGCTATAGGCCTTCCATAAATGGCTCACGCGTTGCGAAGCCGCCTCAAGGGCGGATGGCGGGTGCTTGCATTGTTTTCAGTTTACCGTTTTTTCCGCGGAAAAGCAAGCGGTCAACGGCAGATTGCGCCCCCCTTAATCACAAAATGCATAATTTAATTAGCTAAAACTAACCTTTTTTAACCTTTTTCATGAAATTATATTTTTACCCAGTCAATTCTTGACAAATTCGGTTAGCTAGAGTAAACTTAAAATGTCAATGAGGTTAGCAATCGCTAACCTCTTAAAAAGCCTCAAACGTTAGTATCAACTAACAGAAAGGGAGTATCTGTTATGACCGGAGAACAAGCAACGGTTTCTTCTAAATTTCAGCAGCAAGGGAAAAAGGCCATTGTGTCCACGCCTCAAATGCCTTTGGCTATGGTTTCCGGCGGGGAGACAGCCCGGGTTCTTTCCATCCGTGGAAAAGATGAGGTGCAAAGGTTCCTGCGCAATCTCGGCTTTGTAGAGGGCGAGGAGGTCACCGTCATCTCTGAGCTTGGCGGAAATGTCATTGTCAGTGTGAAAGGCACGAGGGTTGCCATCAGCAAGTCCATGGCGACCCGCGTGGTCACAGGATAACTTCCATCTCGCGCGATCTATTGAATGAAAGGGAGGATTTACATGAAAACATTAAAGCAGGTGAAATGCGGAGAAACGGTTTCCGTGGTAAAGCTCACCGGAGAAGGCGCCCTCAAGCGCCGGATCATGGATATGGGCATTACCAAGGGTGTGGAGATCCACGTCCGCAAGGTTGCGCCTCTGGGCGATCCGATGGAGCTGAATGTGCGGGGCTATGAGCTCAGTGTGCGGAAGGCCGACGCGGAGAAGATCGCCGCCACGGTGGACTTTGTATTCTGTGCCGTGGACATGAAGAAGGAGGAGATCCGCGCTCTGGAGGAGCGCTATGCCAAACTGGAGTGCCCCGTGGTATCCAATAACAGCGCCCACCGCTGGACGGAGGATGTGCCCATGGTGGTACCGGAAATCAACGCCGACCACATCCGCATCATTGAACAGCAGCGCCGCCGCCTGGGCACCACCCGGGGCTTCGTGGCGGTGAAATCCAACTGCTCCCTTCAGTCCTATGTCCCCGCCCTGCATCCTCTGCGGAAATATGGCCTGGAAAGCGCCCTGGTGTGCACCTATCAGGCCATCTCCGGGGCGGGCAAGACCTTCCAGCGCTGGCCGGAGATGGTGGACAACTGTATCCCCTATATCGGCGGTGAGGAGGAGAAGAGCGAGCGGGAACCCCTGAAGCTGTGGGCGGAGATCCGGGATGGAGCCTTTGTGCTGGCCCAGCAGCCCGCCATTACCGCCCAGTGCTTCCGGGTGGCCTGCTCCGACGGACACATGGCCGCCTGCTTCATGCGCTTCCAGGAGGGCCGCAAGCCCACTATGGAGCAGATCAAGGCGGACTGGGCCGGCTTCTCCGGCCGGGCCCAGGAGTTGAACCTCCCCTCCGCTCCCAAGCAGTTCCTGCACTACTTTGAGGAGCCTGACCGGCCCCAGACAAAGCTGGACCGGATGCTGGAAAATGGAATGGCCGTGTCCATCGGCCGGCTGCGGCCCGACAGCCAGTATGACTATAAGTTTGTCTGCCTCAGCCACAACACCCTCCGGGGCGCCGCCGGCGGCGCGGTGCTCCTGGCTGAACTGCTCTGCGCCGAGGGGTATATCACCACCCGGTAGAAACCGGGAAACCCATTGAAAGCCATATGACTAGGGCCGCGGGCAGACTGCCCGCGGCCCTAGTCTTCTCCCCGCACCCCCGGCTCCAGAAGAAAAGCCGAAATAAGAACATCTTTTGCATGATATGGCGCACCATTTTGGATTATATTGCATATTGTATCAGTATACAATGGGAATAGGTCAACGAAATGGAGGTCATATTTGTGAAACAGCCACTGTTTACCGGCTCCGGCGTGGCCATTATCACGCCCTTTACCACCGACACCGTGGACTATCCGGCTCTGCGGCGGCTGCTGGATTTCCAGCTGGCAGGTGGCACTGATGCCATCATCGTATGCGGCACCACCGGCGAGGCCGCTACCATGAGTTACATCGAACGGATGCGGACCATTGAAACCGTGGTCCGCCATGTGGAC
>USMP01000297.1 GCA_900555795.1 uncultured Eubacteriales bacterium | reverse complement strand
CGGATGGCGTCAACCGTCCGCTCCAGCTGCTCCAGCCGCTCTCTGGGCTGGCGCTGACCGCCAGAGAAGAGGTCGATTTGCTCATAGGTTTCCAGCCGGTCCGTCAGGTGGAGGGCTGTGACGCTGATGAGACGCACCGGAGTGCCGGACCTCCATACGCCGTCAACCAGTTCCATAGCGGCGTCCAGCAGTTCCCGCATGAGATGGGTGCTGTGGGGCAGCTGCTTTTGCCGGGACACGTTGTGAAAGGAGGAATCCCGCAGCCCCACCTGTACCGCGCCGCAGTACAGTCCCTGCTGGCGCAGCCGGCCGGCCACGCTGTCGCACAGCGCCGCCGTCCCGTGGCGGATCTGTTCCCGGGTCGTGAGGTTTTCCCGAAAGGTAAAGCTGTTGCCTACGCTCTTCACCGGCTCCTGCTGGTGCTGGGGCCGGACGGGGGCATCGTCCAGGCCGTTGGCGCAGGCCCACAGCTGGCGGCCAAGCTTTCCCAGCAGCCGCTCCGGCAGCGCCTCTTCCGCCGCCGCCAGCTGGCCGATGGTTATAATGCCGTAGCGCCCCAGGGCCCGCTGGGCGGCGGGGCCGGCGAAGAGCATATCCCCCACCGGCAGGGGCCATACAATTCGCCGCCAGTTGCTGGGGGAGATGACGGTGACGGCGTCCGGCTTGCGGTAGTCGCTGCCCAGCTTGGCAAAGACCTTGTTGAAGCTGACCCCCACCGAGAGTGTCAGGCCCAGTTCCGCCTTGATCCGCCGCCGGATCTGGTGGGCCACGGCCTCTCCGTCCCCGCCGAACAGGTGGACGCTGCCGGTGATATCCAGCCAGCTTTCGTCGATGCCGAAGGGCTCCACCAGGTCGCTGTACTGGCCGTAGATGGTGTTGACCAGCCGGGAGAACTCCCGGTACTGGTCGTGGTGGGGAGGCAGCAGCACCAACTCCGGGCACTTCTGCCGGGCCTGCCAGATGGTCTCCGCCGTCTTGATGCCAAAGGCCCTGGCGGCCTCGTTTTTGGCCAGGATAATCCCCTTGCGGCTCTCCGGGTCGCCGCAGACTGCCACCGGCATCTGCCGCAGTTCCGGATGGGACAGCAGTTCTACCGACGCATAAAAGCTGTTGAGATCGCAGTGCAGGATGATGCGCTCCACGGCGCTTGCCCCCCTCCATGAAAATGTGGTATGCCGTGAGAACAGCATACCACATTTGGGCGAATTTGAAAACAGGAAAAATCGAACAAGAGTTCTTCTAACGGTGGAGAATCGGGGACAGGGGCTTATAGATCAGGAACGCCAGCAGCAGATCCAACAGGCCCTTCAGCAGGGTAAAGGGGGCGTTGAAAATAATAAGGCAGGCCAGCAGACCGTCTACGGAGGGAATCAACTCCTGGTACATGGCAATGATGGTGTCCAGAGGCATGAAGATGGTATAGAAGGGGTAGGAGATGTAGTAATTGACCGGAATAGATGCCGCCGCCATGAAGACCGCGCCCACCAGAGCGGCGATAAACGCGCCCTTCCGGGACTTGCCGCGCTGGTAGATCAGCCCTGCCGGAATTACAAAGCAGACGCCCAGCAGAAAGTTGCACAGTTCCCCCACGCCGTTGGTGGTGGAGAAGAAGAGGTTCACCAGGTTTTTCACCAGGCACACCGCCGCGCCGCTGACGGGGCCAAGGCTGAAGGCCGCCAGCAGGGCGGGCAGTTCCGAGAAGTCCATCTTCACAAAGGGGGGAATGAGGAAGGGCAGGGGGAAACTCAGATACATGAGGATGGTGGCCACCGCGCTGAGCATGGCGGTGACGGCGATTTTGTGGGTGCGCTTGGACTGGGTCATAAAAAACACTCCTTATGGCATAGTACACCCGAAGATAATCCATCCCCGGAGTACTGCCGCAAGCGAGTGCGAACATCTTCTTCCATCCAGACTGTCACTGTCGGTACCGGATTTACACCGGTTCAACGCCCATGCGCTCGCGGACTAAGGCCGTAGCCATCACCGCCGGTGGGGAATTGCGCCCCGCCCTGAAGATGAATGATTCGGTTGTCGTACCCCATTATACCCAGCTGGCAGGAAAAAGCAAGCACTATTTTCCTTTACAAATCAGAATATTTGTTCTATAATAGAGGCTGAGAATACATGGCGCGCCCGGTAGGCGGGCCTATGGAGGGACGTATGGAGGGAAAGGCGCGTACCTGCAGCTTTACCGGCCACCGGCCGGAAAAGCTGCCCTGGGGGAGGGATGAAACCTCTCCCCGCTGCGCCGAGTTGAAGCGGAAGCTGGCGGACGCGGTGGAGACAGCTTACGAGGAGGGGATGCGTCATTTTATTTGCGGCATGGCCCGGGGCTGTGATTTCTACTTCGCGGAGGCGGTACTGGATCTGCGGCGGCGGCGGCCGGGCGTGACGCTGGAGGCGGAGCGGTACGAGGCGTTCTGCGAGCGCCTGCAATCGGCCGTGGGGCGGGCGGAGGAAAGCTGCTTCGTGCCCGCCCAGCCCTACGACGCGGAGCTGACCCTTTCGGACTGCACGGACGCGCTGCTGGACGAGATCAGCCGCATGGCCCCCTTTGGCTGCGGCAATCCCGCGCCCCTGTTTCTGGC
>USMP01000296.1 GCA_900555795.1 uncultured Eubacteriales bacterium | reverse complement strand
ACCGTTTTTGAACAATTCGTAAACGATGTGTTTACCCCGTTGACTTGGGGAGACGTGTATATTATGATAAGCACGTCAGGAATGATATTCTCTTTTTCTCCCTCTCTCTATTTTCAAAAGGAAGAGCCGGATCCATGGGATCCGGCTCTTCCTTTTCTTTTTATCCCGGGATAAAAGGGCGGGGACTCCGATGAGTAGGGGAAAGACTGTTTTTTGATTATGTAGACGAAAAAAGTGGACAAAAAAGAAATTGATAATTTGATAGTTTTCTTCTCCAACATACATCAAAACAAATCCTATGATTTTTTCATCTTCATAGATTGCAAATGGCTTTGTGTCTTTATAAAAAAACCCATGCTTCTGCCAAAGAATATGTGACTGAATCAGCAAAATTTTCGCTTGTAACACATGCCGATAGGCTAAGACAATCCTTGTAATTATCTTCATGTATCATTCGTAATTCTATCATCTTTGTAATCTTCAGTCCTTCGATATATATATTATAATAGCATTTATATATGAATTTCTCCATAATCAATACTATTTTTTATTGCGCAATGGCGTCCCGAATGGTATAGAGGGCGTTGAGCACCACCCAGCCCTGGGGGTAGGGCCGCATCAGGTTCCAGTATCCGGCCCCGTACAGGCCATACTCCTGGATCAGCCGCAGCTTGGCGGACATGCTGCGGGCGTCCTCAAACCAGACCTCGTGGGCGGTGCCGTCAGCCGCTGTGTAGCGGAACCAGGGGCTCTGGGCCTGCTGGTCGTATTGGATCTCCGCTCCATAGCGCACCGCCAGGGCTACCGCCTCCTGATTAGAGATGGACCGGGCCGCCGTCTCTCCCTGCCGGAAGGGCAGGGGCCAGTCGTAGCCGTAGTTGGGGATGCCCAGATAGATTTTCTCCCTGGGAATCTCTGTAAGGGCGTAGTCCAGGACCTGACGGACGTTTGGTAGGGGAGCCACCGCCATGGGAGGACCGTAGGTATACCCCCACTCGTAGGTCATCAGCAGCACAAAATCCGCCGCTGCCCCCAGACCGGCGTAGTCGTGGGCCTCGTACAGAAGTCCCGGCTGGGCGGCGTAGGTCTTGGGGGCCAGGGCTACCAGCACGGGATAGCCCAGAGGGGCCAGCTGCCGGCGCAGAGCCTGGATGAAACGGATGTAGTCCTCCCGCCGCTCACCGGGAATAAATTCAAAGTCCACATCCAGCCCCCGGTAGCCCTTTGCCTCCAGTGTGGCGGTAATTTCACGGATGAGAGCGGCCTGCTGGGCCTGGTCGGCCAGCAGTTCCGCCGCCCGCTGGCTGGAAAAGGTGTCCTCCTCCGTCAGGGAGGACAGGTGCATCAACGCCGCCGTCCCCATCCGCCCGGCCTCCTCCAGCAGCATCCCGTCGTTCAGGGGCAGCAGCCCCCCCTGTTGGTTGATGCCGTAGGTGAAGGGGGTCAGGTAGGTCATGTAGGGCAGCGTAGCCCGCAGCGCCTCCCGGCGGATAAAGGGATAGGCATAGCCGTTGGTGGATGTCTCCCCCAGCTTTTCCTCCGCGTAGTCGATTACCAGCATCTGCCCCGGCTGAATGGCGCTGTTGCCCTGGAGCCAGTAGTTGTTGCGGTATAGGGCCCGCAGGGAAATACCGTAGTTCCCGGCCACGTCAGAGAGCGTCTCCCCGCTCTGGACAATATGAAACGTGCGGATTGTTTGGATGACCAGTGTTTGTCCCACCGCCAGGCTGCCCTCCGCCGGTACGCCGTTGTCCTCCCGCAGCAGAGTGGGGTCCACCCCGTACCGTCCGGCAATGGAATAGATCGTCTCCCCAGGCTGCACCACGTGTATGACCATGCTCAAACCTCCCCAGCGGCCGTCGGCCGCCCCTCGTCGATGGCGGCCGGGCCGCCTCGCAGCAGACTATGCCCGCCGCCGGAAAAATATGCGGCAAAAATTTTCCCGCCAGTTGCACGCCGCCGTGCAAAAACCATCCAAACCGGGATTCATGTAGAAGAAAATCGGCGGGTGCCAAAAACAAGGAGGATAAAAAGAAATGCATTATACGGAACATTATCACTTGCCCCAGTGGGCGGCGGAGGACCGCATTCTGCGGGAGGACTTCAACCAGATGTGCGCGGATATAGATCGGAACGCCCGGGATGTGACCCTGCTCCGGTATACCCTGGACACCCCCTCCCAGGAGGTGGAACTGGATCTGTCCCCGTGGGACCTGACCCGGTTTTCAGATGTGAAGCTGCTGTGCTTTGGTTCCGTCCAGGGGGTTGGGGGTAAGCATTATCTGTATTTTAACGATCTGCGGGAGGGAGAAAATTTCCGCAACAGCAGCGGCAATTATGACCCGGGCTGTCCCCTGCTGAATATAAGCTCACCCGGAGTGGACCGTACGGACCTGTGGTTTCGTATCAGCCTGGGGGGGATGCCCCACGGCATCCTCATACAGGTGGATTACCGCATGCTCCATGTGCGGGACGGTGCGCCCCTGGCTTACCGCGGTGTGGATGGTAGCGGCACTAACAAGCTGCTGCTGGAGGATGTGTCGAAGCTGACGGCCTCCTTCCCCAGCACCATGCAGCCCGGCTTCTCCTTCCTTGCCACCGGTACGCTGCGCTGAATATAGTGAAG
>USMP01000295.1 GCA_900555795.1 uncultured Eubacteriales bacterium | reverse complement strand
CCGGAGGCCTTGAGAATATTGGAGATGCTGGAGAAGTCCTGCATGGCGGTGGATAGGCTTACAGTGTACATCAGCACTGCGCTCTCCCCCACCACCCGGCCCACCGCCAGAATGCATCCGGTGACGATGCCGTCGATGGAGGAGGGGAGGACCACGGTGCGGATCATGTGCCACTTGCCGCTGCCGAGGCCCAGCGAGCCCTCCCGGTAACTCTGGGGCACGGTTTTGAGGCTCTCCTGGGTGGTGCGGATGATGGTGGGCAGGGTCATGATGACCAGGGTCAGGGACCCTGCCAGCAGGGTTTTTTGCAGGCCCAGGGCGGTGCAGAAGATGATGACGCCCACCAGAGCGTAGATGATGGAGGGGATGCCCGCCAGGGTTTCGGTGGCGAACTCAATGATGGCCACCAGCCGGCGGTTTTTCGCGTACTCCGTCAGGTAGATGGCCGCTCCCACCCCCAGGGGCAGTACAATGAGGAGGGAGACAAAGATGACGTAGAGGGTGTTGAGAATGCTGGGCAGGATGCCCATGGTGCCCTTCAGCACGCTCTCAGAGGTGGTGAGAAAGGAGAGGCTGATGCCGGGAAGGCCCCGGTAGCAGATATAGCCGATGAGGAACAGCAGCAGCGCGCAGGTAATGGCGGCGCTGAGATACAGCAGGGCGCGCATGACAATGTCGTAGCACCGGCGGGCGGGGGAGAGGGTACGCAGGTTCATATTGTCAGTCCTCCTTTGCCCGTTTGAGCACCAGATTTAAGAAAATATTGATGAGCATGATGAAGAGGAACAGCACCAGGCCGATGGAGAAGAGGGCGTTGCGCTGCAGGCTGCCCACGGCGGCGTAGTTCATCTCGATGGCGATGCCGGTGGTGAGAAAGCGGACGCTGGAGAAGAGGGAGGGCATGTTGGCCACGTTGCCGGCCACCATGATGATGGCCATGGCCTCTCCAATGGCCCGGCCAATGCCCAGCACCACCGCAGCGGCGATGCCGCTTTTGGCGGCGGGGACGGATACCCGGAAGTAGGTCTCCAGTTCCGTAGCCCCCAGGGCCAGGCTGGCCTCCTCATACTCCCGGGGCACGGCGGCCAGAGCCGTCTCCGACACCGAGATGATGGAGGGCAGAATCATAATGGCCAGCACGATGATGGCCGCCAGCAGGCTGTCCCCGGCGGGAAGATGGAACACCGTCCGGATCAGGGGCACCAGCACGATCATGCCCACCAGGCCGTAGACCACCGAGGGAATGCCCGCCAACAGGCTGACTGCCGGACGGATAATGGCTGCCAGCCGGGGGGAGGCCACCTTGGACAGAAATACGGCGGTAAGAAAGCCGATGGGCACGCCGATCAAAATCGCTCCGGCGGTGCCGTAGATGGAGGTGAGAATCAGGGGCAGGATGCCGAACTGGGGATTGGTGGCGTTGGTGGAGTCCCAGGTGTGGCCGAAGAGAAAGTCGATCAGTCCCACCTCCCGGATAGCCGGAAGGCCGGAGAGAATCAGATAGAAGGTGATAAGCAGGACAAAGGCCACAGCCACCAGGCCGCAGAGGAGGAAGACGGCCTGCATAGCCGTCTCCAGGGGCTTGGCGCCGGCGCGCCGGCGGGGCGTGGAGCCGGGACGGGGGGCTCTGGAGGCCGCCCCGGCCGTAGCTGCGGCGGAAAGGGCGGAGGAGAGAGGCAGTTTCATGCTATAACAACCTTTCTTGGGAGTGTTCGCCGCTCAGCGGCGAAAAACGATAGGCAGCCGTCAAGAGACATGCCCTGTTTCGGACATGTCTCTTGACGGTATCCGCTTTTGTCAGGGAGCCACAGCGCCGGCGATGGCGATGTACTCTGCAACCTCAGCGCTCTGGGCGTAGTCCAGGAAAGCCTGGGCCTGAGCGGAGAGTTCGTTGGCGGAGTTCGTGACCATGATGAAGGGCCGCTGGATCTCGTAGCTGCCATCCTTGACGGTGGCCTCGCTGCACTCCACGCCGCCGACCTTGACGGGGGAGACGGTCTCATCCACAGCGGAGAGGGAGGCATAGCCGATGGCGTTGGGGTTGGAGGCCACGCTGCCGATCACATCGCCGGTGGAGCCGTACTCGTTGGTGTACACGCAGGCATCCTCCACACCCACCAGTTCCTCAAAGGCGCCCCGGGTGCCGGAACCGGCCTCACGGCCCAGAACGGCAATCTCCATATCGGCGCCGCCTACCTGGGACCAGTTGGTGATCTCGCCGGTAAAGATCTGGGCAATCTGCTCAACCGTCAGATCGTTGACGCTGTTGGCGGTGTTGACGATGACGGCCACGCCGTCCAGGGCGACCACATGGGCCACAGCGCCCTTTTCCTCCTCCTCAGCCTTCAGCCCGCGGCTGGCAAGGCCGATATCGCAGGTGCCGGAGAGCACAGCCTCAATGCCCGCGCCGGAGCCGGTGCCGGAGTAGTTGACGGTGACGTCGGGCTGCAGTTCCTTAAAGGATTCCTGGAGAACCGCCATTACGTCGGCCATGGAGGTGGAGCCATCGGTATTGACTACGCCGGAGAGCTTCGTGGTGTCCGTGCTGGGGGTGCTGGTACCGGTGCTGGGGGTGTTGGTACCGGTGCTGGGGGTGCCGCTGCCGCTGTTGCCGCCGCAGCCGGCCAG
>USMP01000294.1 GCA_900555795.1 uncultured Eubacteriales bacterium | reverse complement strand
GCGCGCATAGCGCGCGGGATTTCAAATAAAAGCATTTTATTTGAAATCAGTATTACTGCCGCTCAAAGCCCAGGTACCGGGTCCCCTGGAAGGTGAGCGTCCCCCGGTCCCCCTCCGCCAGCAGGCCGTACTCCTGGCCGCTGAGGCGCAGTTCCATCCGGTCCCCGCTGGAAACCTGGAAGGTCACGTAGTAGGAGGTGGAACTGTGGCCCATGCCGTTGCCGCTGTGGTGCCGGTGGGTCTCCCCGCGCTTGGCCACCACCGTGGCCTCCACCGCCAGCCGGGGGGAGGTATTGTTCTTGTGCCACTGACCGATGCCGCGGATCAGGGTAAAGAGAATCATGCCGAACACCAGCACGAATGTGAGCATAAACAGGATTTGAAACCCGCCGCCAAAAAAGAACCCCATATGTCTCCCCCCTCTCAGTGCAGCAATTCTGCGATCCGGGTCTCCCCCAGCACCTCGATGCCGGCCGCCAGCAGCAGTTCCGCCGTCAGACCATCCCCGGGAACCACGGTGCCGGTGAAGGTGCCGTCATAGATGGCGCCGCAGCCGCAGGAGGGGCTCCGCTCCTTGAGAACAGCCCGCCTGGCACCGCAGCGCCGGGCCGCCTCCAGCGTCCTGTCCGCCCCCCGCCGGAAGGCCGCCGTCACATCCTCCCCGGACCGGGAGAGGACCCTGTCCCCCACCCGCTCCGATGGCTCATGGGGAATGGGCAGGCCGCCCAGGCACTCCGGGCATACCGGCACCAGTTCATAGCGCTCCCCCAGGGCCTCCGCCAGCGGCGTATAGTTGTTGCCGCCGTTGTACTTGCAGTTTCTGCCCAGCAGGCAGGCGGAGATCAGAAGCTTCTCTTTCACAGCGGCAATTCCTTTCCGTCCAGGGCCGCATAGACCAGCCGGTCCCCCTGGTAGCTGAGTTTGAGGGAAAAAAAGGGGCTGTCCGGGTCCTCCATCAGGCGGAAAAACAGCTTATCCCCCTCCCAGATGGGCAGGTCCTGGACCTTCTCCCTGGGCACCCACTCCAGATTCCCCTCGCTGCACTCCAGCAGCGTGCCGGTGTAGCCCCCGGCGGTATAGAGATGCATGTACTCCGTCTCCCACCCCTGGGAAACAAAGGTGACGATGCCCCGAAAGCGGTAGTCCGTCAGCGTAAGCCCCGTCTCCTCCCGGACCTCCCGCAGCAGGCACTCCTCGGGGCTCTCCCCATCCTCGAACTTGCCGCCCACGCCAATCCACTTGTCGTGATTTACGTCGTTTTTCTTCTTAACCCGGTGGAGCATCAGATACTCCCCCCGGTCATTCTCGATATAGCAAAGGGTGCAGTTACACATCATCAATCCCTCATAAATACAATTTCATCGTAGCCGGTCTCCCCGTCCTGCTCCACGCCCATCTCCCAGCCGGAGAGAACGCCCACAACCAGTTCACAGGTGGTGTTTACCACACAGCCGGGCACCAGATGGCCCCCCAGGCAGGTGAGATCCTCCCGGGAACAGGCGATGTGGAGATGGGTTCTTTTGGCGCTGAGCGTCCCCGTCAGGGACACGATCTCCACATCCTCCTCCACCTCCCGGATGGTGACGCCGGAGGCGTCCCGCACCCGCAGGCAGCTGAGGCAGCCCACGGCGGACAGCACCACCCCCGCCCGCACCTGGTGCTCCTCCGCCAGGGCCTGGATAGCCCCCAGCAGGTCCTCCCCCCGGCGCAGCCGTTTGCAGATAATGGGCATAGTTCCCATCCTTCACCCCCAGATCAGCTTCGCCAGGCCGAACAGCACCGGCTGGTGAAGCAGGTATATAAGCAGGCTGTGCCGCCCCGGAAAGGTCAGCGCCCCGGGCAGCGGCACAGTCAGCAGGCGGCAGTCCCGGTGCCGCAGGCACCAGCCCCCCAGGACCGTGCCCATGAGGAACAGGAACAGCCAGGGCAGCAGCGGAAAGTAGTCGGCGCTGGCAAAATCCGGCCTGGTGAGCCCCAGCGGGTACAGCCAGGGGACGGTCACGGCCACGGACCGGGTCCACCAGTCCGTCAGAGCAAAGAGGGCGGCGCTGCCGGCAGCCAGAACCCAGCCGGGAATCTTCTGCAGATACTTTCCCGCAAAGTGCCAGAGCACCATGGCGCAGCCCATCAGCTGCAGGATGCCGAAGCGGATGGTCTGGCCTCCCACCGCCGCCCCGATCTCCACCGCCAGGCCCGCCGCCAGGACCACAAGCCCGCGGCGGAGGTTATTCCGGCTGAACCGGGCGGAGGCGCCCGCCAGGAGGATGAAGGAGCAGCAGATCAACTTCTGCAAAAGGTTCAGAGGCGTGGAGAACATCTGCCCCCAGGTGATGACGCCGAAGAGGGCCAGGTCGTAGAGGAAGTGGTAGGCCACCATCAGCACCACGGCCAGGCTCCGCCAGGCGTCCAGAATGTCAAAGCGCTTAGACATTAAATCTAAACAGGATGATGTCCCCGTCCCTGACCACGTACTCCTTGCCCTCGGAGCGGATCATGCCCTTCTCCCGGGCGGCGGCCATGGTGCCTGCGGCCATCAGGTCCTCATAGGCGATGACCTCGGCCCGGATAAAGCCCCGCTCGAAGTCGGAGTGGATCTTGCCGGCGGCCTGAGGCGCCTTGGTGCCCTTCG
>USMP01000293.1 GCA_900555795.1 uncultured Eubacteriales bacterium | reverse complement strand
ATACGGTGGAGCCGCCTTTGTGCTGATCTACCTTGCTTTTCTTCTGGTCCTGGGACTTCCTATTGTAGTGATGGAGTTTGCCGTGGGCCGGGCCAGCAAAAAGAGTGCGGCTCTGTCCTTTGATCTGCTGGAACCCAAGGGAAGCAAATGGCACCTGACAAAATATATAGCAATGGCAGGAAACTATATGCTGATGATGTTTTACACGACAGTAGCCGGCTGGATGCTTCTGTACTTTTTTAAAATGCTCCGGGGCGACTTTAATGGACTTGATTCTGCCGGTACGGCAGAGGAATTCAGCAAAATGCTGGCTGATCCGGTGATCATGACAGTGTTTATGGTTGTCATTGTTCTGGTATGCTTTACCATCTGCGCGCAGGGACTTGTATCCGGCGTAGAGCGTATCACAAAGATCATGATGCTCCTTTTGTTCCTTTTAATGGTGGTATTGGCCGTTCATTCGGTACTGTTAGAGGGCGGTGCTCCGGGTCTTGAGTTTTATTTAAAGCCGGATTTCGGAAAGATGAAGGAGGCCGGACTGGGAGAAGCGATATTTGCAGCTATGGGCCAGTCCTTCTTTACCTTAAGTATCGGAATCGGCGCTCTTGCGATTTTCGGAAGCTATATCGGCAAGGAGCGCAGCCTCACCGGCGAGGCCGTGAACATCGGCGTGCTGGACACCACCGTGGCCCTGATCACGGACGGCCGCTTCTCCGGCGCGACCCGCGGCGCGGCGATCGGCCATGTCAGCCCGGAGGCGGCCTCCGGCGGCCCCATCGGTCTGGTGGAGGAGGGCGACCTCATCGCCATCGACATCCCCGCCCACTCCATCACCCTGAAGGTGTCCGACGAGGAGCTGGAGGCCGCCTTCCGGCCCAACACCAAGGCGGTGTTCGGCGAGACCATCGCAAACCCCGCCCTGACCGTGCTGGACATTGAAAAGTTTGCCAAGGCCGCCCACGCCCACGGCGGTAAACTCCTCCACCTTCTCCGTGGCTATGCCGTAAATATCCCCCTCCACATAGGAGGCCCCCACCCCGGTCAGGACAATGCGGCGCACATCCCCCAGAGCAAGACCGTTGGTGAAAAGGAAGTTGCCCAGAGCACCGTACAGTGAGGTAATGGGGTCCTGGGCCTGGACCCTGTGCATGGCAATGGTGGACCCATCCTCCCGCAATCCAACAATCTTTGTGGTGGACCCGCCGATATCGATCCCCAAAATCACTGTCATAGCGCTGCCTCCCCTGCGTTGTTTTGCCCTTACATATTAGGCGATTGGGAGGGAATTGTCAATTCTATTGTTGAAAGAGCCGGCAAAACATGCTATAGTCTGTAAAAACCACCTCGCCGCCGAAACAGGGCTGCCGCTACAAACGGAGCGTCACTATGGCCAATAACGACGAGATTATATGCATCAACCGGATCAAGTCTCTCTATGAGAAGCTGACGCCGGCAGAAAAGCTGATTGCTAACTATATTATTGCCCAGCACGAAACGGTGGCCGCCTTTTCCTGCGCGGATCTGGCAAAGGCAGCCGGCCGTGGTCCGCAACGGCGACATCTGCGAATCCATTGGGACCACGGATGTGCTGACGGCCTGTATCGACAAGCCTGTGTTTGGCCATGAATTTATCAACCGCTGTCACGCGGTAAAGGGCTTGTGGATCTACCAGGGCGCCATGTCCAACACGGGAACCTCCCTGTCCTGGTGCCTACATACCCTGTGCCGGGACCTTCTGCTACAGGCGGCACGCACGGAGGAAAGGCCCATGCACCTTATGGACCTGGAGGCGGAAAGATCCTGTCCGGGCGCCAACGGCGTCGTGTTCCTGCCCTACCTGGCCGGGGAAAGGAGTCCCATCTGGGACTCCCAGGCCACAGGCGTATTCTATGGGCTGACCCAGAAGGCCCGGCGGGAGGATCTGGTCCGGGCGGTCATGGAGAGCAGCTGCTACGGCATGCGCCAGCTTCTGGAACTATGCGAGGGGCTGACACGCAGGCGCTATGATAGTATCGACCTCATCGGCGGCGGCGCAAAGAGCCTGATCTGGTCCCAGATGAAGGCGGATATCACCGGAAAGACTGTACGGATACTGGAAAACAACAACGCCTCCGTTATCGGCGCGGCCATTCTGGCCGGCGTGGGCGTAGGCATATTCCAATCTGTGGAGGAGGCCAACGACCAGATGGAGCACAAGGCCTCCCACATTCTTGAGCCCCAGGCTTCGCCGGCGGCGGCGGATATCTATGAAAACCGCTTTCAGACCTACATCGCGTTATATCAGCAGATTAAGCCATTTTTCCGTCTATAACTAACACAGGCTACAAAGAAAACAGCAACACAACGGGGGAACACACATGATACGATACACCATACAGCGCATACTGATGATGATTCCCGTCCTGCTGGGAGTCACACTCATCATCTTCGCGCTACAATACCTCCCGCCCGGTGATCCGGCCAGACTGATGCTGGGCGACGAGGCCACAGAGGAGGACATTCACCTCTGGAATGAGAAAAACGGCCTGAACGATCCCTTTCTTGTCCAATATGGAAAATATCTCTGGAATATTGTGGCCCACGGGTCCTTTGGCACGTCCTGGCGCACGGGGCAGGAAATAACCGACCAG
>USMP01000292.1 GCA_900555795.1 uncultured Eubacteriales bacterium | reverse complement strand
CCCCAGGCGCCGGAAGAGCCCCCTGTCCAGACCCAGTCCCTGCCGCCGGAGCCGGAGGTTGAGGTGGAGGCAGAGCCCTACAGCCTCTCTCCCACGGCGGCCACAGCGCAGATTGGAGAAGAACTGGCCAGTGAGTTCGCCATTGTCATCGATCTGGACGGCGGAGCCATCCTGGCCCAGAAGAACGCGGAAGTCCTCATCAGCCCCGCCTCCATGACCAAGATCCTCACCATTCTGGTGGCCGCCGAGCATGTGGAAAACCTGTCGGACACCGTGGTCATCGATTTTGACATCACCGACTACTGCTACCGCAACGACTGCTCCGTGGCGGGTTTTTTCCGGGACGAAGCCGTAACCGTGGAGGACCTCTTCTACGGCACCATCCTGCCCTCCGGGGCAGAGGCGGCCCTGGGGCTGGCAAAATATGTGGCCGGCTCCCAGGAGGCCTTTGTGGAACTGATGAACGAAAAGGCGGAGGAACTGGGGCTGGCGGATACCGCCCACTTCACCAACTGTGTGGGCCTGTACGACAAGGCCCACGTCTGTACAGCGTACGATATGGCCATGATTCTGAAGGCCGCCATGGAGAACGACCTCTGCCGGGAGGTCCTGTCCACCAAGGTCCACGAGATTCCCGCCAGCGAGACGCATCCGGAGGGGATGGTCCTCTCCAACTGGTTCCTGCGGAAAATCGAGGATCACGTGCCGGAAGCATTCCAGGTGGTGGGTGCCAAGACCGGCTTTGTGGCCCAGTCCGGCAACTGCGCCGCCAGCTGGGCCCAGGACGCCGGCGGCAACTCCTACCTCTGCGTCACCGGCAACGCCTTCAGCTCCTGGCGGTGCATCAAGGACCACATCCAGCTCTATACGGAGTATATCCCCCGTGGGAACTAGGCGGGGCGGCTTATCCCGGGCGCACCGACACCCCCTGCGCCTGTCGGAACAGCGGGCTCCCGGCTTTTTTGACACGCCGCCCCCCTTCATGCTACAATGGGGCAGCTGATTCCACCATTCCACACACAAATGGAGCCGCCATGAAAAAACTGGTACTAGGCATACTGGCCCACGTGGACGCGGGGAAAACCACCCTGTCCGAGGCCCTTCTCTACACCACCGGCCAGATCCGCCGCCTGGGCCGGGTGGATCACCAGGACGCCTTCCTGGACACCGACAAGCTGGAGCGGGAGCGGGGCATTACCATCTTCTCCAAGCAGGCGGTGCTCCAGGCGGGGCATCTGGAAATCACCCTGCTGGACACCCCCGGCCATGTGGACTTTTCCGCGGAAATGGAGCGGACGCTGCAGGTGCTGGACTGCGCCGTGCTGGTGGTCAGCGGCGCCGACGGCGTCCAGGGCCACACCCTGACCCTGTGGCGGCTTTTGGAGCGCTACCAGGTACCGGTGTTCCTCTTTATCAACAAAATGGATCTGCCGGGGGTGGACCGGGGCGCTCTGCTGGACCAGCTGCACCGGCAGCTGAGCGAGGGCTGTCTGGATCTGTCCCAGCCGGAGGAGAAGCTGTGGGAGGAGGCGGCCATGTGCGACGAGGCGGCCCTTTCCGCCTATCTGGAGCGGGGCGCCCTATCCCACGGGGATCTGACGGATCTGGTCCGGCGGCGGCGGATCTTTCCCTGCTGCTTCGGCTCCGCCCTCCGTCTGGAGGGGGTGGACACGCTGCTGTCCGCCCTAGAGGGGCTGGCCCCTCTTCCCGCCTACCCCGGCGCCTTTGCCGCCCGGGTGTACAAAATTTCCCGGGACAGCCAGGGCGCCCGGCTGACCCATATGAAGATTACCGGCGGGACCCTGCGGGTCAAAACCGCGCTCACCGGCCTGTCCGCCGCCGGGGAAAGCTGGGAGGAGAAGGCGGACCAGCTGCGGATCTACTCCGGCCAGCGGTTTCAGCCGGTGGAGGAGGCGGAGGCGGGCACGGTCTGCGCCGTCACCGGCCTGAGCCGCACCTACCCCGGCCAGGGGCTGGGGGCGGAGGCGGCGGGCCGGCGGGCGGCCCTGGAGCCGGTACTAACCTACCAGCTGCTGCCGGGGGACGGGGATGTCCACACCGCCCTGGGCAAGCTGCGGCAGCTGGAGGAGGAGGACCCCCAGCTCCACGTGCTGTGGAACGAGGTTCTGCGGGAGATCCACGTCCAGCTGATGGGCCCTGTGCAGCTGGAGATCCTCCAGCGGGTGCTGGCGGACCGGTTTGGCCTGGAGGCCTCCTTCGGCCCCGGCAGCATCGTATACAAGGAGACCATCGCCGCCCCCGCAGTGGGAGTGGGGCACTACGAGCCCCTGCGCCACTACGCGGAGGTCCACCTGCTCCTGGAGCCTCTGCCGGCGGGCAGCGGCCTCCAGTTCGCCAGCACCTGCCCCGCGGATCTGCTGGACGGCCACTGGCAGCGGCTGATTTTGACCCATCTGGCGGAAAAGCCCCACCTGGGGGTCCTCACCGGCTCCCCCATCACGGACATGCGGCTGACCCTCACCGCCGGCCGGGCCCACCTCAAGCACACCGAGGGGGGCGACTTCCGCCAGGCCACCTACCGGGCGGTGCGCCAGGGGCTGATGCAGGCGGAGAGCATCCTGCTGGAGCCTTGGTACGACTTCCGACTGGAGCTGCCCGCCTCCTGCCTGGGGCGGGCCCTGT
>USMP01000291.1 GCA_900555795.1 uncultured Eubacteriales bacterium | reverse complement strand
TGCTCTCCGGCAGCCTTTCCATACGGTTCAAATGCCCTGCCGCTGCCGCGGTAGAACCGGCTGAACAGCTCATAGTATTCCAGACGCAGTACCTGGATGCCCACAATCAGGCCCTCCGCCACGGCAATGTCGGCCTGACAGAGCTCATTGCTGAATACGTTGACATAGGTGGCGTTTTTCAGCACCAGATCCGCCTTCTGCCTCCCGGCGGCCACCTCTACGATGCGCAGCTTCTTTGCCAGCTTGCGGTTGATCTTTCCGGTGTAGCTTTCTGTACCCATGTGATCCATCCTTTCTTGTTCAGTGGCCCCCCCGGCGGGAGGGATGGTGGTTCTTGTTAATAACTCAGCATACCACGTTGTGCGCGATTTGTCCAGAAAAGGATGAAGGAAAACGGATGGATTGTAAAATATATACAAAATACAGGCGGCAAAAGGGAGGGCTTTGTAAAACAGGGAAGCGGTGTGACCGGGGTCAAGCCGTTCCTTTGCGTGTGGGGCAGCTGGGAAGGGGGGCGGGGTCCGGTTCTCTGTTCACGTGAACTACCGGGGCTGGAGCGGATTTTCTTCACAGGCGTGCTGCCTGGCGACCGTCAGGAATGGGGCCCAGCGCGGGTCATCTTCCATATATGCAAAGCCTTTGTCGGACTGTACAGCGTTTACAATAAGCCGCTTCACTTTTTCCGCAAAGGAGGGGTCAATTTCCTTGCATGCCATATGGGCGTACAGCTGTGATCTGGTGAACGCCCCGAGGGAAGCGGCGCTCCCGAGCAGTCCCTCTATACAGGCCATGGTTTGATCTCTGTCCCGCTCTGCCTGCGCCAGGTCCAATTCAGCGGCATAGGCTCCGTATTCGCTCATTTCCAACAGTGCCGCAAGCGCCTTGCGTTTTTCCACATAGTATCGGGCGGCTTTTGCGTCTTTCTCCTCCAGCTTCATGCGGCACAAGCTGTTTAGAACGGTGTCCATCACCTGGTAGCCTGCGAAAAGGATCTCTTCATAGGCCTTGTATGCCTCCGACCGCCTCCCTGCTTTTTCATATATGGCCGCCTGCTTCCTCTTTCGTTCCGGATTTTGCTTTGAAAAGTAGGAAAGATAGGCCTCCGCCTTTTCAAAGTCCTCCCTTCGCAGATAATACCCATAGAGAGATTCCGCGGCAGCGGTGCGCATCGCCTCGTCGCTGCTTTTCAAAAGCCGCTCATAGCAGCTGAGTATGAAAGAATCGTGCTCCTCTGCATCTGGGAGTGGGCCTGCCATACGCTGGGCATCCAGCATCACCGAGAGACTGTAGACAAGGATTTCACAGTTGGGGTACGCCGCAATTTGCGCCCTGGCCCATTGGAAGGTGTCTTCGCAGCGGTCTGACGCAGCTCTGCATTCAGCTTCTTTTATAAGGTCTCTTACCTCCCGCTCCGAAAGTTCCTCACGGAATGACAGCAGTTCGTCAAGGGAAATGCTGAGGAGACGCGCGATGGGTGCCAGAAGCATAATGTCCGGCATGGTGCTTCCGCTCTCCCACTTGTTTACCGCGGGGGCAGTGACGCCCAGGCATTGGGCCATCTCCTCCTGGGTAAGCCCTTTGGACTTTCTGTTTTTTCTGATTACCTCGCCGATGCTCATGTCAGTACCTCCTGTAGGGAAAGATTGGGCTGCCTGTACGGAGAGTATAGCACGGGGCGGACAAAAGTCTATTGAGCCTTTATTAAGGAAAGAGAAAATTTTTTGAGCAACAGTTAATATGCATCCATACAGGCGGACGTGAATTTGCGGCGGGGCAAAAAACAAGCGATACCTGGCGGCAGGACCAGGTATCGCTTGTTCTCATTTCAGCCAACCACGGCGGACGGGTGCGTACAAGGGCTGCGTGCGCCGCGGCGCCGTGCCGCCGGCACGGCTGCGCCCCGGGGGAACTCAGCGGAAATATTGTACCGCGGAGCGGAAGAGGCCCATGTCATAAGTCCCCGGTACGTTGCGGTACAGGTGGGGGCCCACCCGCTCGCTGTGGCCCATTTTGCCCAGTACCCGGCCGTCGGGGGAGGTGATGCCCTCGATGGCGTAGAGGGAGCCGTTGGGGTTGAAGGCGGTGTCCATGGTGGGCTCGCCCGCCAGATCCACATACTGGGTGGCGATCTGGCCTCTCTCGGCCAGCTGCCGGATCAGTGCCTCGGGGGCGATGAACCGGCCCTCCCCGTGGGAGATGGGGACCCGGTAGACCGCACCCGGGGCCGTCTCCGCCAGCCAGGGGGAGAGGTTGGAGCACACACGGGTGCGTACGATGGAGGACTGGTGGCGGCCGATGGTGTTGTAGGTCAGGGTGGGGCAGTCCTCATCGGCGTCCACAATTTTTCCGAAGGGCACCAGGCCCAGCTTGATCAGTGCCTGGAAGCCGTTGCAGATGCCCAGCATCAGCCCGTCCCGCTTCTCCAGCAGTTCCGTGACAGCCTCCCGGACGGCGGGGGAGCGGAAGAAGGCGGTGATAAATTTGCCGGAGCCGTCGGGCTCATCGCCGCCGGAGAAGCCGCCGGGGATGACGATCATCTGGCTTTCTCGGATGGCATTGGCAAAGCGCTGGGCGCTCCGGGCCACCTGGTCGGCGGTGAGGTTCCGCACCACCAGGATTTCCGCGCCTCCGCCGGCGGCCATGA
>USMP01000290.1 GCA_900555795.1 uncultured Eubacteriales bacterium | reverse complement strand
TGAGAGAGGGGTGGACATTGATGATGGGCCCGCCGAACCGGGCGATGAAGTCTGCCGATAGGATGCCCAGAAACCCGGCCAGCACCACCATGTCGATCTGGTAGTGGGCCAGGGCCTGGAGCACCCGCTCCTCAAAATCCGCCTCCCGCCGGGGGATCACGGCGCAGGCGATGTCCGCCTCCTGGGCCCGCTCGATGGCCCGGATGCCGGACCGGTCCGCCACCACCAGGCTCAGCACCCCGCTGTGGAGGGCGCCGGAGCGCTGGGCGTCGATGAGGGCCTGGAGGTTGGTGCCGCCGCCGGAGACCAGCACGGCGATGCGGGCGGTCAGCATAGGATCACCTTCTCCTCGCCGGCAACGATTTCTCCCATGACGTAGGCGTCCTCGCCGTTTTCCCGGAGAATGGCCAGAGCGGTGTCCGCCTGGGCGGCGGGGACCACCACGCTCATGCCCACGCCCATGTTGAAGGTGTTGAACATATCCCGCTGGGGGATATTGCCGGTCCTGGCAATAAGGTCGAAGATGGAGGGCACCCGGATGGCGCTGCGGTCGATCTTCGCGCCCAGCCCCTGGGGGATGCTGCGGGGAAGGTTCTCGTAAAAACCGCCGCCGGTGATGTGGGAGATGCCCTTGGCGGCCACCTGCTCCAGCAGGGCCAGAATAGGCTTCACGTAGATCCGGGTGGGCTCCAGCAGCGCCTGGCCCAGGCTCCGCCCCTCCAGCGCCTCCATCGGGGAGGTGAGATCCGCGTGCTCGACGTTGAATATCCGGCGTACCAGGGAAAAGCCGTTGGAGTGGACGCCGCTGGAGGGCAGAGCGATGAGTACGTCCCCGGGAACCATGGCGCTGTGGTCCACGATTTTTTCCCGATCCACCACGCCCACGGAGAAGCCGGCCAGGTCGTAGTCGTCCACCGGCATCATGCCGGGGTGCTCGGCGGTTTCCCCGCCGATGAGGGCGCAGCCCGCCCGGACGCAGCCCTCCGCCACGCCGGCGACGATGGCGGCGATTTTCTCAGGGATGTTCTTGCCGCAGGCGATGTAGTCCAGGAAAAAGAGAGGCTTAGCGCCGCAGCAGATTACGTCGTTGACGCACATGGCCACGCAGTCGATGCCGATGGTGTCGTGCTTGTCCAGCAGCTGGGCGATGCGCAGCTTCGTGCCCACGCCGTCGGTGCCGGAGACCAGGATGGGCCGCTTCATGCCGGTGACGTCCAGTTCGAAGAGGCCGCCGAAGCCGCCGATATCGCCGCAGACCCCCTCCGTCATGGTGCGGGCGATGTGCTGCTTCATCAGTTCAACCGCCCGGTAGCCGGCGGTGATGTCCACGCCGGCGGCGGCGTAGGAGGCGGAATAACTCTCGCTCATGTTTCGATCTCACTTTCAAACATATTTTGTCCGTCTGCCGGGGAACCTCCATGGGATAGCTGCCGGAGCAGCGGGCATAGCCGATGGCGGCGGGGATGCCGGAGTCCGGCACGCCCATGACCATATCCGCCCCTACGGGGTGCTCCAGGGAGAGGTGCTTGCCCGCCTCCTGGCAGGCCAGTTCCACCGAGGCCCCGTCGATGACGGAGTCGGGGCGGGCGAAGTAGATGTACGCAAAGACGCAGATGGCGCTCTTGGCCTGGATGGGGAGCGGAGGGAGCGGATGGCGCCGCTGCGATCCACCACCACCTCCCCGGGCTCGATATCCCGGACAAATTTGGCTCCCAGGGCGTCCCCGGTGGTGTATAATCGCGTTTTTCCATGGCCTATTCCTTCCCGGACCAGCAGTAGGTGCATACCTTGTCCCGGTCAATGCCGATGGCCTCCAGCAGGCCCTCCAGGGACTGGTAGCCCAGGGAACTGAAGCCCAGCTTGTGGCAGATGGCGTGCAGCAGGCACTGCCCCCGCTCCGTGGCGCTGTCGGCGTATTCCGACAGATGGGCTTGGCCCTCCCCGCCCTCCAGTTCCTGGACGATGCGGCGGGAGAGCAGTTCCATCTGGTCATTGCTGCGGGAAAAGTTCAGGTATTTACAGCCGTACATAATGGGGGGGCAGGCGGAGCGCATGTGGACCTCCTCCGCCCCGCAGCTGTAGAGGAATTCCACCGTCTCCCGCAGCTGGGTGCCCCGGACGATGGAGTCGTCCACAAAGAGGAGCTTCTTGCCCTGGATCAGCTCAGGCACGGGGATCTGCTTCATTTTGGCCACCTGGTTGCGCACCTCCTGATTGGCGGGCATAAAGGAGCGGGGCCAGGTGGGCGTATATTTGATAAACGGCCGCGCAAAAGGCACGCCGGAATGGTTTGCATAACCGATGGCATGAGCGATGCCGGAATCCGGAACACCGGCCACAATATCCGGCTGTACCTCACCTTCATCTCTTATCGCCAGCATATCGCCGCACTTGTATCGCATTTCTTCCACATTGACCCCCTCATAGGTCGAGGTCGGATATCCATAGTATGTCCAGAGGAACGAACAAATACGCATCTCTGTCCCCGGTTTTTGCAGCGTTTCCACGCCTTCCGGGGTGACAAACACAATTTCTCCCGGGCCAAGTTCCTTCTCATCTTCATAGCCCAGATTAATATAAGCAAAGCTTTCAAAGGAAACACTTCGCGCTCCGTCTTTTTTTCCTACGATCAGGGGTGTTCTCCCCAT
>USMP01000289.1 GCA_900555795.1 uncultured Eubacteriales bacterium | reverse complement strand
GGTGGGAGGACCTGCTAGCGGAGATCCGGGCGGTGAAGGCTGCCTGCGGCGGGAAGCTGCTGAAGGTGATCGTGGAGACATGCCTGCTGACGGAGGAGGAGAAGATCAAGCTGTGCGAGATTGTCTCCCAGTCCGGGGCGGACTATATCAAGACCTCCACGGGCTTCGCCGGCGGCGGGGCCACCCGGGAGGATGTGGCGCTGTTTGCCGCCCATGTGGCGCCCCATGTGAAAATCAAGGCAGCCGGCGGCATCGCCAACCTGCAGGACGCGGAGGATTTTATCCGCCTGGGTGCGTCCCGGCTGGGTACCAGCCGGATCGTCAAGGCGGTAAAGGGGCTGGAGGGCAGCGGGTATTAAGCCGCCGCCGTGCGTGCTCACCCCGCCGCCCGCAGACGGCCCCCACACAATAATAGTTGAGAAAAGAAAGCGAGGAACAGCCTATGTCCACTCCCCACAATTCAGCCAGGCCAGGCGATTTCGCCAGGACCGTCCTGATGCCCGGTGACCCCCTGCGGGCCCAATTCATCGCCGAGACATTTCTGACCGGCGCCAAGCTGGTCAACAACGTCCGGGGCATCCACGGCTATACCGGCACCTACCGGGACACCCCCGTGTCTGTCATGGCCTCCGGTATGGGCATGCCCTCCATTGGCATCTATTCCCATGAACTCTACACCCAGTACGGCGTGGAGAATATTATGCGCATCGGCTCCGCCGGGGCCATCAGCGGCAAGCTGAAGCTGCGGGACGTGATCGCCGCCCAGGGCGCCTGCACCAACTCCAATTTTGCCCACCAGTACCAGCTGCCCGGCGCCTTTGCCCCCATCGCGGACTTCAAGCTGCTGGAGACCGCCGTGGCGGTGGCCCGGCGCATGGGCGTGGAGATGCCCGTGGGCAACCTTCTCTCCTCCGACACCTTCTACGACGCCTCGGACTCCACCATGCAGTGGGCGAAAATGGGGGTGCTGGCCGTGGAGATGGAGGCCGCCGCCCTCTATATGACCGCCGCCAGCCTTGGCAAGCGGGCGCTGGCCATCTGCTCCATCTCCGACAGCCTTGTCACCGGCGAGGAGCTGAGTGCGGAGGAGCGGCAGACCACCTTCACCACCATGATGGAGATTGCCCTCCATACCGCTGTGGAGATGGCGAGGGAGTAAGCTTTTTCGCCCCGATTGGACAAACTGTTCAAAAAGTTTTTGCCGCCGCCCTCTGTTTCCGGTGAATTTTGGTTGCTTTATGGGCGGGAATACGCTATAATAAAAGCTGCGGACCCGAAAATGGACGGGGGAGCCGCCCCGCCCGCCGGACTTGCTCCGGAGGTCTCTTTGCATCGGGAAAGCACAAATATTGAAAAGAAAGGTTGATTGATTCCCATGAAGAAGTTACTGGCTCTGCTGCTGGCCATGGCGATGGTGTTCGCCCTGGTGGCCTGCGGCGGCAACAACGCGGGCAAGGACACCGGCAAGGATAACGCCCAGACCGATACTCAGAAGCCCGACGACACCCAGAAGCCCGAGGACACCAAGCCGGAGGCCCCCGCCTACAAGGTGGCCATGATCACCGACTACGGCGACATCACCGACCAGTCCTTCAACCAGACCACCTATGAGGCCTGCAAGGAGTACTGCGACGCCGCCGGCATCGACTTTAAGTACTACAAGCCCAATGACAACTCCACCGCCGGCCGTGTGGCCATGGTGGACGCCGCCGTGGCTGACGGCTACAACATCCTGGTGATGCCCGGCTACGCCTTCGGCGGCACCATCGTGGAGTCCGCCTCCATGTATCCCGACGTGAAGTTCATCGCTCTGGACGTGGCTGCCGGCGACATTCTGGAGGCCGCCCTGGGCGACCAGTACGACTACACGCCCGACAACTGGAATGTGAGCGAGTACTACAACACGGATAACGTGTACTGCGCCATTTACCAGGAGGAACTGTGCGGCTACATGGCCGGCTACGCCGCTGTGAAGCTGGGCTACAAGCACCTGGGCTTCCTGGGCGGCATGGCGGTTCCCGCCGTGATCCGCTACGGCTACGGCTATGTCCAGGGCATCAACGCCGCCGCTGAGGAGATGAACATTGCCGACCAGGTCACTGTGGAGTACGTATACGGCAACCAGTTCTTCGGCGACGCCGACATCACCGCTTACATGGATACCTGGTACGCCGGCGGCACGGAGATCGTGTTTGCCTGCGGCGGCGGCATCTATGTCTCTGCCGCTGAGGCCGCTGCTAAGGTGGGCGGCAAGGTCATCGGCGTGGACGTGGATCAGGCCGGTATCATCGACGCCTACGGCGAGGGCATGACCGTTACCTCCGCCATGAAGGGCCTGGCCCCCGCCACCAAGGACACCCTGAAGGATGTCATTGAGAACGACAACTGGGCCGCTTACGCCGGCAAGATCGAGACCCTGGGCCTGGTGTCCGGCGACGATCCCGAGGCCAACTACGTCCAGATCCCCATGGAGTCCACCCAGTGGAGCGACAGCTTCACCCAGGATGACTACAAGGCTCTGGTGGCTGACATGTACTCCGGCGCTGTCACCGTGTCCAACGACATTTCCGCCATGCCTGCGGTGTCCGTCACCGTCAACGAGCAGGGCAACATCAAGTAAACCGGCTTTTCAGAACCCCTGGTGGGGCGGATCAAAAGATCCGCCCCACC
>USMP01000288.1 GCA_900555795.1 uncultured Eubacteriales bacterium | reverse complement strand
TCCAATACCGCCTCAAAGGTGAGCGGCGTGCCCGCTGCGTCGCTCAGCGCCTTGGCGATCCTGTCCCGCCGTGCCTGCTGATTGAGGCGCACGTAGCTGAACTCCTTCTTGCTGGCGGGAATGAGCACCTGGTAGACCGTGCCCTTGGCTCCGATGAAGCGCTCCTTGCGAAGCAGGCCATAGAGCGGCGGCTCGTTCTTGGCCAGGTCCTGCAGGGCCTTGTCCCAGATGGCCTTCGCGTCTCCCGAAACGGGGGCGGCCTTGGGGGCCGGAGCGGCCTTGGCAGCGGGCTTCGCCGCGGGGGCTTCGGCCTTTGCGGGCGCATCGCCGCCGGGCGCAGGCGTGGCAGCCGGGGCCGCAGCCGCCGGGACCAGCTTTCCGCTCTGCAGATCGCCTTCCAGCCGTGCCAGTCTGGCCTCCAACTCCGCAACGCGTTCCGCGAGCGCCGCAGCGTCCTCGCCGGACGCCGGCTCACAGGCGTGCAGCGCGGCGCTCTCCAGTCCGATGCGTGGGGTGGAGGCGAAGCGCAGATCTCCTTCTGCGCGCATGAACAAATCCAGCATGCGCAAAAGCCGCCCCTGCGACACGCCCTCCGCCTGCGCGCGATAGCGCGCCTCGTCCTCCTCGGTCACATCCAGAATGGAGGCGGCGTCCCGGCTCATGCTCTTGGTTGCCAGGATAAACTTGTCCCGGCGGCCCTCCAGGGCCCGCATCAGCGTGGCGTCGTCGGCAAATTCCAGGTGTCCCCCCACGGGAATCCCGTAGGCCAGCCGTGTGACCCGCACCCCGAAGGGGCGCAGCAGCCGGGCCAGGTACATGGCCGTGGCCTCCCCCTCCGTGTCTGGATTGGTAGCCATAATGACCTCCCTGATATCCCCCCTGGCCACCCGGTCCACCAGGGACTTGATCTCCAAATCGTCTGGCCCCACATGGTTCATAGGGGAAATCACCCCGTGGAGCACGTGGTAGCGGCCACTGTACTCCCTGGCCCGCTCCATGGCCACCACGTCCCGGGGGTCGGCCACCACGCAGATGACGCCCTCGTCCCGTTTGGGGGAGGCGCAGATGGGACAGAGGCCCCCCGCCGTGAGATTCCTGCACACGGGACAGCAGGTGACGCTGCGCTTAGCCTCTACAATGGCGTCGGCAAACTCCTGGGCCTCCTGCTCCGTCAGGCTCAGAATATGGAAAGCCAGGCGCTGGGCGGACTTGCCGCCGATGCCCGGCAGGCTGGCAAACTGCTCCACCAGCTTCTCCAGCGGTGCGGGAAAATACTCCATGGCGCGATCAACCTCTCAACTCCTGGATACGCCGGGAAATGTCCGGCGCCTTGTAGACGGCGCTGCCCGCCACCAGCACGTTGGCCCCGGCGGCCACGGCCACGGGGGCGGTAACAGGATCAATGCCCCCGTCCACCTCCAGTTCACAGCCCCTCTGCCCCCCGTCAATCCACTGGCGGATCCGCTCCACCTTGGGCATCATGTCCGCCATGAAGGTCTGGCCGCCAAAGCCCGGCTCCACTGTCATCACCAAAATCATGTGGCACAGTTCCAAAAAGGGCAGCACGGCCTCCGCCGGTGTCCGGGGCTTTACCACCACGCCGGCCTTTTTCCCGCAGCCCCGGACAACCTCCAGGGCCTTTCTCGTGTTCTCCTGGGTGTCCGCCTCCACATGGACGGTGACAATGTCCGCCCCGGCCTGGCAGAACCGCTCCACATAGCGCAGAGGCCGGTCGATCATCAGGTGCACGTCCAGCGGCAGCGTCGTCACCGGCCGGATGGACTGGACCACCGGCAGGCCGATGGAAATGTTGGGGACGAAAAGGCCGTCCATCACATCCACATGGACGTAATCGGCGCTGCTGATGCGCTGGATATCCCGCTCCAAATTTGCAAAATCCGCTGCGAGGATGGAGGGCGAAATTTTCACCATGGCTCGGCACTTCCTTTATCTGATTTTGCCCCGGACAGGGCGGACAGGCCCTGGGCGCCAAACTGGACAAGGCACCGGGGACGGTGGGGCTTCATAGGATACCGTAAGCGGCAAGAGCGTCCAGCGGCGGGGCCGGCTTTTCCCGTCCCGCGCGGCTCCCTGCCCCCGGCCCGGGCCGCGGGCGCGCCGCATCATATAGGAGGCCGCTGGTACCTGTTCCGGCGGCCTCCACTGCGCGTATGAGGCGTTTTCAGTATACCAAATGCCGCGGAGAAAATCAAGCGGGCCGCGGCGGGCCGGTAATTTTTCGCGAAAAGGCCGGGCGGCGTTGACATAAGCGGATATCTCTGCTATATTGGGACTATCGTCCAGCGGTGTTTGCAGCTGACAAAAACAAGAAAAGATGAGGTATCACGTATGCAACAGAAAGTCAAGAAGGCCCTGTCTTTGCTGCTGGCCCTGTCTATGGTGTTCTCTTTCATGGTCCTGCCCGCCTACGCGGCGGAAGGGGACCCGGTGGAGATCACCATCCGCGGATACGAGCTCTCCATCCGCAGGAACGAGGCGGAAAACATCCTCGTCGAATAGACGGCGGGACCGGCGGCGGAGCCGCGTTTTTTCGGCGAATGGGTTAGCTTCCGCTAATATGTGTAATGTCAGTCAGCGGGGAATCCCGCAGAGGGGGTAAACGGAAATGGCAATCAAGCTTGCGCTCGCAGGCAATCCGAACTGCGGCAAGACGACGATGTTCAACGA
>USMP01000287.1 GCA_900555795.1 uncultured Eubacteriales bacterium | reverse complement strand
GATATTCCGAGCCGTCGGCAAGGGGGATGAATGCGACGGGCCTCTCCTGCTCCGCCGGCGGCTGCGCGAGGGATGCGCCAGCATCGCTCTGCGCAAGATGCGAAGCATCTGTCTTTCTCTCTTCTTTCTTCTCTTCTTCTGCTGATTTTGGAACGTCAGCAGGAGCAGCGGCAGCGGCGGGAGCGGCCATCGCAGCGGCGGAAACACCAAACTCCTCCTCCAGGGCATGAACCAACTCGCTCAGTTCCAGGACGGTCAGAGCCTTGATTTCTTCGATCATAGCAGTAACTTTCTCGCTAGCCATTGTTAGGTACCTCCTAATAATTTTTCAGTCAGTAATAAAATATGGGATACGGTGCCGCTTACTCGGCGGCGGGAGCCTCGGCGGCAGCGGCCTCGCTGGGGGCGCCCAGCTTCTCGGCGATCTGGTTGAGCACGCAGGCCAGGCCGGAAATCGGGGCCAGCATGGTGCCCAGGACCTGGGCCCGCAGAACAGGCAGCGGGGGAATCTCCGCCAGCGCCATGACCTCGCTGAGGGGCATCACCTTGCCCTCCATGAAGCCGCCCTTGATCTCGAACCGGCCATTGATCTTCTTGGCAAAATCGTTGATGACCCGGGCGGGGGCCACAGGGTCGTCGTGGCAGACGGCCAGGGACGTGGTGCCGTTGAGCAGGTCGTCCAACTCGTTCATGCCGCAGTTGTTGACGGCAAAGCGCAGCAGGGTGTTCTTCACAACGGCGTATTCCACGTTGTTCTTGCGCAGTTCAGCGCGCAGAGCCGTGTCCTCAGCCACAGTGATGCCCTTGTAGTCCACCAGCACACCGGCGGCGGCATTCTGCAGCTTCTCGGTCAGCCCGGCTACGATGGCCTGCTTTTCGCTCAGAACTTTTGCGTTAGGCATTCTTGTTTTCACCTCCATTAGATTTGCGGGGAAATTGGTGCGTTCAAGAAAGGAAAAACGGTCCTTGCGCCAAGACGCAAGGACCGTGCTAATCAATCATGATCGGCAATCCTCGGCAGGATTTACGGGGCGGACCCCACCTGCTGTCTTTGGAACGCATCAAGTATTATATTCAAGTGCCGGCAAATTGTCAACACCCAAATACCACTTTTTCAGGGAAATCTTTTGATCGAAGCGATCAGACCAGCTTGGCGGTGCTCAGCTTGATGCCGGGGCCCATGGTGGAGGCGGTGACGCAACTCTTCACATACTGGCCCTTGGCGGCGGCGGGCTTAGCCTTCATGATGGCGCCCATCAGGGTGTTGAAGTTGTCGTTAAGTTTCTCAGCGCCAAAAGACACCTTGCCAATGGGGCAGTGGATGATGTTGGTCTTGTCCAGGCGGTACTCGATCTTACCGGCCTTCACCTCCTGGACAGCCTTGGCCACGTCGGGAGTGACGGTACCGGCCTTGGGGGAGGGCATCAGGCCCTTGGGACCCAGCAGCTTACCCAGGCGGCCCACAACACCCATCATATCGGGGCTGGCAACCACCACGTCAAACTCGAACCAGTTCTCCTTCTGGATCTTCTCCACCATGTCCATATCGCCCACATAGTCGGCGCCGGCGGCACGGGCCGCGTCGGCCTTGTCGCCCTTGGCGAAGACCAGCACACGGGCGGTCTTGCCGGTGCCGTGGGGCAGAACGATGGCGCCGCGGACCTGCTGGTCGGCGTGGCGGGAGTCGACACCCAGCTTCACATGGAGTTCGACGGTCTCGTCAAACTTGGCGGAAGCGGTCTTGCACATAATTTCAAACGCGTCCTTTGCCTCGTACAGAGTGGCTCTGTCGATCTGCTTGGCGCTGTTCTGATACTTTTTACCTCTAAACATATTTCAAGCCCTCCTTATTCGCCCACGACAACGCCCATGCTGCGGGCCGTGCCGGCGATCATGCTCATGGCGGATTCCACGCTGGCGGCGTTCAGGTCAGGCATCTTGGTCTCGGCGATCTTCTGGACATCGGCCTTGCTGATGGTGGCTACCTTGGTCTTGTTGGGCACGCCGGAGCCGGACTCGATGTTGCAGGCCTTCTTGATGAGGACGGCCGCGGGGGGCGTCTTGGTGATAAAGGTAAAGGAGCGGTCGGAGTACACAGTGATGACCACGGGGATGATCATACCCATGTCATTCTTGGTGCGCTCGTTGAACTCCTTGGTGAATGCGGCGATGTTCACGCCGTGCTGGCCCAGGGCGGGACCAACGGGGGGTGCGGGCGTTGCCTTGCCCGCGGGGATCTGCAGCTTAACGAAGCCTACGACTTTCTGTGCCATAATCAGGCACCTCCTTGATAGAATGTGGTGGTGGCGGGGCCTCACATATCCAGAGCGCCCCTCCCACGGTGCCGCCCTCCTGGCGGCGGACTATGCAAATAAATCGGGAAACAGGTTATTGGATGACCTCCACCTGATCCAGTTCCAGTTCCACGGGGGTTTCCCGGCCGAACATGGACACCACGACCGTAACCTTGTTCTTCTCCGCGTCGATCTCGTCCACGACGCCGGTAAAGGACTCCAGCGGCCCGTCATTGATGCGGACCCGGTCGCCCTGCTTGTACAAAACGACCACCTCGTGCTTCTCCATGCCCAGCGCCAGCACCTCCTCCTCGCTGAGGGGGATGGGCTTGTTGCTGGCCTCGCCCACAAACCCGGTGACGCCCCGGACATTGCGGACCAGGTGCCAGGTGTCGTCGGTCAT
>USMP01000286.1 GCA_900555795.1 uncultured Eubacteriales bacterium | reverse complement strand
CCCCCAGGTGCTCCTTCACCGCCTCAGCCATGGTCATGCGGCGGAAGCCGGGGGCCAGGGAGATCTTCTCCCCCTGCCACTCCACATCGTAGGTGCCCAGAATCTCCTTGGCGGCGCCGGAGAGGAGATCCTCGAAGAGGTCCATCATATCGTTGAAATCAGCGTAAGCCTGGTAGAGCTCCACGGTGGTGAACTCGGGGTTGTGCTTGGTGTCCATGCCCTCGTTGCGGAAGATGCGGCCCACCTCGTAGACCCGCTCCAGGCCGCCCACGATCAGCCGCTTTAAGTGCAGTTCCGTGGCGATGCGCATGTACATGTCGATGTCCAGGGTGTTGTGGTGGGTGATGAAGGGGCGGGCGGCGGCCCCGCCGGCCAGGGTGTTCAGGACAGGGGTTTCCACCTCCATGTAGCCCCGGCTGTCCAGGAAGCTGCGCAGGTACTTGACAAAGGCGCTGCGGATCTCAAAGTTCCGGCGGGAATCGGGGTTCATAATGAGGTCCACATACCGCTGGCGATAGCGCAACTCCTTGTCGGTAAGGCCGTGGAACTTCTCCGGCAGGGGCAGCAGTGACTTGCTCAGCAGGGTGATCTTCCTGGCGCGGACACTCATCTCGCCCCGCTGGGTCCGGAACACCTCGCCCTGGACCCCCACAATGTCGCCAATATCGTACTTTTTAAACCGGTTGTAGTCTGCCTCGTCCATCTCGTCCTTCCGGGCGTACAGCTGGATGCGGCCGGATCTGTCCTGCAGGTCGCAGAAGCTGACCTTACCCATGCCCCGCTTGCTCATAAGCCGGCCGGCAATGGTGACGGAGGTACCCTCCAGTTCGTCGAAGCGGTCCCGGATCTCCTGCGCATGGTGGCTCACAGCAAAGCGGGTTTCCCGGAAGGGGTCCAGGCCCTCCCCCTGGAGGGCGGCCAGCTTCTCCCGGCGGATGCGCAGAATCTCGCTGAGGTCCTCAGGCGTCTGGGCGGGTGTATTTGTCTTATCAGCCATGTCTGTTATCTCCTCTTTTGTACGGCGCCATCAGCGCTCGATCTTTTCCACCTTGTACGGAATCTCCCCGGCGGGGGCGCTGACGGTAACGGTGTCCCCCTCCCTGGCTCCCATGAGGGCCTTGCCGAAGGGGGAATCCTCGCTGATGATGCCGTGCATGGCGTTTGCCTCCTGGCTACCCACAATCTTGAAGCTGCGGGAGGCGCCGCCGGCGGCGGGGGTGACGGTAACGATGGAGCCGATTGTCACCTGGCCCGCAGGCATATCCCCCTCCTCCACAATTGTGGCGTGCAGCAGGATATCCTCCAGTTCGCTGATGCGGGAGTAGAGTTTGCCCTGCTCATTTTTTGCCTCATCGTACTCGCTGTTCTCGCTCAGGTCGCCGAACCCCCGAGCCACCTTGATCATCTCCGCCACCTCGTCGCTACGGGTGGTTTTGAGATAATTCAATTCTGTCTGCAGTTCCTGAAACCGGGTCTGGCTCATTTTGAATTCTTTTTTCATAACCACATCTATCCTTTCGATCTTCCGTACTTGTGAAGGGATCGCCGCCACGCAGGCACACGACGCCACTATACTTATTCTATATTAATCGTGCTATGCATTATATAAGCATTTGCCGGTTCTGTCAACAAGGAATTTCCGCGAGGAGGCTTTCCGCCGTTATGCCGCCCAGGCTGTACAGCGCGGCAGCCATCTGCTCCTGGTCGCAGTTGGGGTCCAGCTGCTCCACCATCAGGGGCTTGCCGCTGGCGTCCTCGTCGGCTGAATAGACAGGGAAGCTGTCGCGCAGGAAGCGCACGCTTCCGTCCTCAGCCACGGGATCATAGGCCAGATCCACGCTGACCATGCCGCGCTGCGCGGTGCGCGTCACCGGCTGGCCGTCCACCTCCAGGGCAAGGTCGGTCAGCCCGTCGCAGAACGCGATAAAGCGGAACCTGCTTCCGTCGCTGTTGCGGCTGATGTTGCTCAGCAGCGAGCGGCGAATCATGGCCTCTTTGTATTCCTCCGGAGTCATATCCTCAGGGTCCGCGCGGGTGGCGCGTTCCACAAAATCATAGATCGAGTAGGAGAAGTTTGTCAGGTCAGCTTCACTCAACAGCACGCCGTCGCCAAAGGCTTCATCGCGGTTGCGAGGCGAGCCGGGCGCGGAGGCAGGCAGGGGTGTAAGGGCCTTTTCGGCCGTCTGACCGGGCAGCAGGTCGCCTACCGTAACAAATCCGTAGTCCGTCAGAATCACGCCATTGTCCAGAGCGGTACGGCTGTTGTTGGTTACGCGGAACACCAGGCTGTCCCCCTCCCAACGGCAGCCGCCGGATACGCCGCCCATCTCCTCAGTAGGCGCGTCACGCACCACCAGGGAAACCCAGTTCCACGAACCGTTTTCGGGATAGGTGATGGTCGTGGTGGGGCCATAGGTGCATATATAGCGCAGCTTGGCGGAATTTTCCAAGGTGAGGGGGTCGCTGTTGGTATAGTAGGAAATGCTGTCGAGCACTTCGACCCTGCCATTGGTTGCGCCCACAGTCATGGATTCGCGTCCGGCCTTGGCGGCCATGACGGCGGTGTATCCATCCTGATGGCCGTTTTCGTCCACATGAAGGACGGTATAGTAGGTGGCGGCAGGCTCCCGCAGCGGCAGGACCTGGCTCAGCCCCCACAGCGACAGCGAGGCCACAACCGCCAACGCGGGCACCGTGGCCCACATCCACTCGCGCCGGTCCAGGCGCTT
>USMP01000285.1 GCA_900555795.1 uncultured Eubacteriales bacterium | reverse complement strand
TCTCATTGGCTTTCACTCCATTCGAAAAGTGCCTCCCCGATCGCCAGGTCCTCAGGGGTGGTGATCTTGATGTTCCGATAATCGCCCCGGGTCAGGGCAACCCCGACGCCCAGCCGTTCCACGGCAGAACAGTCGTCGGTGAGGGATGCCCCCTCTTCCAGAGCCTTCGTCAGCGCCGTCCGGATCAGGGCCGCCTCAAAGACCTGCGGCGTCTGCACAGCGTAGAGAGACGCCCGGTCCGGGGTCGCGGTGACAACGCCGTCCTTCGCCTGCTTGAGGGTATCCTTCACCGGCACCGCCGGCACAGCGGCGTTGGTCTCCAGCGCCCGGGCAATGACCCGGTCAATGAGTTCCGGCTCCACCAGGGGGCGTGCCCCATCGTGGACAGCGATAATCCGGGCGTCCTCCCTGCACTCCAAAGCAGCCGCCAGCACGGATTGGGTCCTGGTCTCCCCGCCGCAGACAATTTTCATAGGCTTTGTGATGCCGTAGGCCTTGCACAGGTCCGCGAACACCAGCAGATCCTGCTCCCGGGCGGCTACCACAATCTCGCTGACCAAGCTGGACCGCTCCAGTGCCAGCAGGCTTCGGACCAACACCGGTACCCCGTCCAGCGGCAGCAGCAGCTTATTCTCCCCACCCATGCGGCTTGAGCAGCCCGCGGCGGCCACCACAGCGGAGCACACCCAAACAGCTTGGTAAAGAGTTTTTTCATCCCGCCATCTCCTCCGATACTGCCGCCTGAATCCTGTTCTCAATTGCCCGATAGTCCCGTCCGGTCACAAGGACCATTTCGGAGATTAAAATCTGCTTGGCGGTGTGGAGCATTTTTCGCTCACCGGTAGAGAGCCCCTTCTGGTTCTCCCGATGGAGCAGCCCCTTGATAACCCGGGCCACCTCGTATAGATCGCCGCTCTTCAGCCGCTGCAAATTTTCCCGGTAGCGGTGATTCCAGTTGCTGTTCATCTCCACCGCCAAACCTGGCAGTTCCCGCAGCAGCCGGGCCGCATCCCCTGCGGCCACCGTGGCCCGCAGGCCCACCGCGGCGCTGTTGGCAGTTGGAATCTTCAGCACCAGACCGCCTACGGGCATTTTAAACACATAGTACTCCTGGGTGACGCCGCCCATCCGCTCCGACACAATGCCGTCAATGATCCCGGCGCCGTGCATGGGATGGACCACCTTGTCCCCGATACAGAACATATTCCATCCGCCTCCCTTCCAGCACAGGAATTTCCGTCGCCCGCCGGGGGTTTCAGTGAAATCCCACATATATGTATATTGTACTGTTCTTTTCCAGCAAATTCAAGGAAAAAACCCCATATTGGGAGGATTTTCCAAAATAAACAGGGTCCCCCAGGCAGACGCCGCTCCTTTTGGGCATAAAAGCGCCTGACAGCGTGGCATACGTCTGTCAGGCGCTCTATTCATGCAGATGGAAAAAGTCGCTTACTCGTCGTCCTCATCCACGGGGGTAGGAGCCAGCAGCGCCCGAATGGACAGGGAGATCTTCTTCTTCTCCTCGTCCACGGCGGTAATCTTGGCATCCACGGTCTGACCCTCGGAGAGTACATCGCCGGGCTTCTCAATGCGGCGGTCCGCAATCTGGGAGATGTGGATCAGGCCGTCCACGCCGGGAACCACCTCGGCAAAAGCCCCGAAGGTCATCAGCTTCACCACGCGCACAGGGGCCACGTCGCCCACCTTATAGGTAGCCATAAAGGTATCCCAGGGATTGGTGCTGCGGTCCTTCACGCCCAAGGAAATCTTCTTTTTCTCCTGATCAAAGGAGATGACGTACACATCCAGCGTATCGCCGACACGCACCACCTCGCTGGGGTGCTTGATGCGGCTCCAACTCAGGTCGGAGATATGTACCATCCCGTCCACGCCGCCAATGTCCACAAACACGCCGTAGCTGGTCATGCTCTTAACCGTACCGGTGTAGCGCTTGCCCACTTCGATCTCCGCCCACACCTTGGCGGCGGTGGCGGCCCGGGCCTCCTGCTGCACGGCCTTGATGGAACCCACAACCCGGCGGCGGGCGCGGTTAACCTCCGTGATACGCAGCTGAACCTTCTGCTTGAGCAGCTGGCTCATAGCCGCATCCCGGGGCAGTCCGGACTGGGAGGCGGGCACAAACACGCGCACGCCCTTCACAGACGCCACGATACCGCCCTTGTTCTCCTCCGTGACGACAGCGTCCATCACTTCCTTGTTGTTGCAGGCATCCTCAATGTTCTCCCAGACCTTGACGGAGTCCAGGCGCTTCTTGGAGAGGGTGGCATAGCCCTCAATGTCATTGACGCGAATGACGAACAGTTCCACTTTGTCGCCGACCTTGACCACGTCCTCGGGCTTTACGGTAGGATCGTCAGTCAGCTGGTCCACAGGGATATAGCCGGCCTGCTTACAGCCAAGGTCCACATGGACTTCGGTGGGGGTGATGGCGGTGACAACACCGGTTACCTTATCTCCTGTATTTAAAGTATTGGTATACTGTTCAAACATTTCGGCAAAATTTTCCATGCCCTCGCCCTGGATCTTTTCTTCACTCATCGTCTTATTGACCTCCTTTATGATGCTCGCAGGCGTGGAGGCCCCCGCCGTCAGGCCAACCACCCGGCAGTCCGACAGCTTCTCCATGGGCAGCTCGTCCGCGTTTTCAATCTGGAACACACGGGAGCAATCGATACGGCAAATCTCTGTCAGATGCTTTGTGTTGGCGCTCTTGC
>USMP01000284.1 GCA_900555795.1 uncultured Eubacteriales bacterium | reverse complement strand
GTTCGCCGGTGACGATGTTGTCCACGAACTGCTGGGGGGTCACGCCTGCGGCCTTGGCCTTGTCCTCGATCTTCTGCCCATGCTCGTCAGTGCCGGTGAGAAACATCACCTCGTGCCCCGTCAGCCGCTTGTACCGGGCCATGGCGTCGGTGGCCACGGTGCAGTAGGTGTGGCCGATATGCAGCTTGTCCGAGGGATAGTAGATGGGAGTGGTAATATAAAAGCGTTTGTTTTCCATGGGAAAACCTCCTCAAAGCCCCAAATGAAAGGGCGTAGTAGCGCTTTTGGCGGCCGCCTTCCCCACAGGGAAGCCGCCGGAGCCCCTCCGTGGAAGCCCGGTGGGCCCGGGCCCCGCCGCTTTGCGAAATCGTACCGTATAGTATACCACACAGCGGCAAATTTTTACAAGGGGTATCCCGGGAAAAGGCAGCCCTTTCCCTCTTTTTCATCCCCATCCGGCCCGGGGTGGAGGGACGGCGGGCTGTTTCCCCGGGAAACATGCATAAAAGAGCGTATAAATCCTGAAATTGTGCTTTACAATAGGAGTCGGGTGTGATATAGTAACCAAGTACGCAATGCGTACTTTCCCCCGCTTCGCCAGGCGGCGGCACCTGCCCCCGGCGCAGCCTGTGGAGAACCAATCAGAAAGGTGGAACAAATACCATGATGCAGAAAGATCAGAAGACCTCCATTATCGAGGCCAACCGCACCCACGAGGGCGATACCGGCTCCCCGGAAGTCCAGATCGCCATCCTGACCGAGCGCATCCGTCAGCTCACCGAGCACCTGAAGGTCCACGCCCACGACAACCACAGCCGCCGTGGCCTGTACAAGATGATCGGTAAGCGCCGCAGTCTGCTGGACTACCTGGCCAAGAAGGACATTGAGCGCTATCGTGCCCTTATCGCCAAGCTGGGCATCCGCAAGTAACTGCAGCGTTAAGGAAAACTTGCCAGCGGCAGGTTTTTCGCGCAGGCCGCAGCGGCTGTGCCGCCAGGAAACCCGCTGCAGACGGGCTGATGCGGACAAGAACCTATCCCTATAGGGGGGCGGTGCAGTTCCCTGCACCGCCCCCCTTCGCAGAATCCCTCACCCCAGGGAGCCAATCTCCTTTTTAGCAGTTGATCGCGCCGCCGGAGCCCTCCGGCGGTGGGATCAAGTGCTAAAAGGTGGCTCCCGAACCAAATTAAGAACAAAAAGGAGTACACCATGTCCACCATCATCACGAAAAAGCAGTTCCCCAACTACCGCAAGTATTCCATGGATCTGGCGGGCCGCCCCCTGACTCTGGAGGTGGGCAAGCTGGCCGAACTGGCCAACGCCGCCGTGCTGGTCACTTACGGCGAGACCACCGTGCTGGTCACTGCCACCGCCTCCGCCCGCCCCCGGGACGGCATTGACTTCTTTCCCCTCAGCGTGGACTTCGAGGAGAAGATGTACGCCGTGGGCCGCATCCCCGGCTCCTTTATGCGCCGTGAGGGCCGCCCCGGTGAGAAGGGCATCCTCACCAGCCGGGTCATCGACCGCCCCATCCGTCCCCTGTTCCCCGGGGACTTCCGCAACGACGTGGCCATCATGGCCACGGTCATGAGCATGGACAACGACTGCTCCCCGGAGATCGCCGCCCTTATCGGCACCTCCGCCGCCCTGGCCATCTCCGATATTCCCTGGAACGGGCCTGTGGGCGCCCTGAAGGTGGGCTGTGTGGACGGCAAGCTGGTGCTGAACCCCACCCGGGAGCAGGCCGAGGCCAGCGATCTGGACGTCACCGTGGTTTCCACCGGCAAGAAGGTGGTCATGATCGAGGCCGGCGCCAACGAGATTCCCAACGACGTGATGTTTGAGGCCATCAAGCTGGCCCACGAGACCAACCAGGCCCAGGTAGCCCTCATCAACCAGATGGTCTCTGAGATCGGCAAGGCCAAGTTCGACTACCCCCACGCCGACTTCAACCAGGAGCTCTTCGACAACATCGTGGCCAACTTCATGGACGAGGCCAGGGCCGCCATGGACACCGACGACAAAAACGTTCGGGAGTCCCGGTGGAACGCAATGATCGAGCACTGGCACGAGCGCTATCTGGAGCAGTACCCCGACATGGACAAGTACCTGGAGGAGTTTACCTACAAGTTCCAGAAGAAGATCGTCAAGGCCTGGCTGCTCCAGGGCCACCGGGTGGACGGCCGCCAGAAGAACGAGATCCGTCCCCTGGCCGCTGAGGTGGGGGTCCTGCCCCGTGTCCACGGCTCCGGCCTCTTCACCCGGGGCCAGACCCAGGTGCTCTCCGTCTGCACCCTGGACACCCTCTCCGCCAACCAGAAGCTGGATACCATCTGGCCTGAGACGGAGAAGCGGTATATGCACCACTACAACTTCCCCGGCTACTCCGTGGGCGAGGCCAAGCCCTCCCGCAGCCCCGGCCGCCGGGAGATCGGCCACGGCGCTCTGGCGGAGCGGGCCCTGCTGCCTGTGCTGCCCAGCGTGGAGGAGTTTCCCTACGCCATCCGGGTGGTCAGCGAGGTTGTCTCCTCCAACGGCTCCACCTCCCAGGGCTCCATCTGCAGCAGCACCTTGGCCCTTATGGACGCCGGCGTGCCCATCAAGGCCCCTGTGGCCGGCATCAGCTGCGGCCTCATTCAGGACGACGACGGCTCTTTCACCACCTTCATCGACATCCAGGGCGTGGAGGACTTCCACGGCGAGATGGACTTCAAGGTCGCCGGCACCAAGGAGGGCATCA
>USMP01000283.1 GCA_900555795.1 uncultured Eubacteriales bacterium | reverse complement strand
CGTGGACCCCATACGGCCGGGGAAATTGCGGTTGGTGCTGGAAATGCAGGTCTCGCCGGGAGCAATGCACCCCTCATGGGCGCCCAGGCAGGCGCCGCAGCCGGGGGTTGTAACCGTTGCCCCGGCGGCCATCAGAGCCTGTATAATGCCCCGCTCCATGCAGTCCTGCATAACGGCGGCGGAGGCGGGCACCACTACCAGGCGGTTGTAGGGCGGGATATGCCGGCCCCGGAGAATGCGGGCGGCCTCTGCCAGATCCTCCACCCGGCCGCCGGTGCAGCTGCCGATGTATCCCTGATCCAGCCGGACCTCTCCCGCAGCCACCACATCCGACAGAGAGTTGACATTGTCCACGCTGTGGGGGCAGGACAGCTGGGGACCCAGCCTGGACACGTCAATGACATAACTCTCTTCATATTGGAAGTCCGGGTCCGTCGTCACAACCTCATAGGAGCGCACTGCCCGGTCCTTCACGTAGTCCAGTACCGCCTGATTGGGCTGCATGTAGGCGGTTTTAGCCCCCATCTCCACCGCCATGTTGCAGATGGTCATACGGCCTGGAACGCCCAGAGACTCCACATAGGAGCCTGTAAAGTCAATTGCCTTGTATACTGCGCCATCGGCCTTGATCCGGCCCAGCACATGGAGAATCACATCCTTGGGGTAGACGCCGGGCTGGGTTTCCCCCTCCAGGCGCACCTCAATGATCTCCGGCACCCGCATCCACAGTTCGCCGGTCATCAGGATACAGGCCATGTCCGTGGCACCGCAGCCGGTACCCAGCGCGCCAAAGGCCCCATGGGTTGTGGTGTGGCTGTCGGTGGCCACCACAATCATGCCGGGATAAATGACCCCGGCCTCCGGCATCACCTGGTGACATACACCGCAGTTGGTGTCAAAGTGGTACTTCAAATTGTTTTTCTGGGCAAATTCCCGCATCTCCCTGTGGTTGGCGGCGCTTTTAATAGTGGGAGCGGGGGCGTAGTGGTCAAAGACAAAGGCACAGCGGGTATTATCCCAGACCTTCTCGCCCCCCATCTCATAGAAGGAGTAGACGGTCTGCAGGTACAGGTCGTTGATCTCGGCAAAGTCAATTTTTGCCGTAACGATCTCACCGGTGCTGACCTGGGCTTTGCCGCTGTTTCGCGCAAGGATTTTTTCAATGGCGTGCATAGGGCACCTCCCTGTCTGTTTTTTTCAAGATATGGATAGTATGACATACGTTTCATCCGATTGGGAGACTTTTGTAAGTAAAAAATACCAAATTACTACAAAAGCCGGAAGCGGATCACCTGCTCCCGGCTGCGTGAACTGGATATATGCCCCCTATTCCTCCTGGGCCGGCACACGGCTGAGCGCCTTCTCACGCCACTTGCCCCGGTGAAATACAAAATAGGAGATCACAGCCCCCAGCGTCCAGGTAATCATCAGGGACAGGAAGAGCGCCTCCGGACGGCCATTGGGCCACTCCTCGCTGCGGGTCAGATACGCAAGGCCGTAGGCCATGGGCACCCGCAGGCAGATCGTGGTGAACAGGGAGATCCACATGGGAGTAACCGTATCCCCGGAGCCCCGCATCACACCGCCCAGCACCTGGGTAACAGCTATGCAGATATACCCCACGGCCATAATCCGCATCATCCGCACGGCCAGATCCACCAGCGCCTGGGTATCGGTGAAAAAGCCGAAGAGCACGTGGCCAAAGAGCAGCAGCCCCAGGGTGATGGCACAGGAGAGGCCGGCCGCCATCATGACGCCCTGCTTCATACCGTCATGGACCCGCTGGATCTTTCCGGCCCCTACATTCTGGCCGGTGTACACGCTCATTGTCTGGCCGAAGGTCATGTTGGGCATCATGGCGAAGCCATCCACCCGCATGATGATGACGTTGCAGGCAATAACCGTCTCCCCCATGCTGTTGGTCAGGGACTGAACCACCAGCATCGCCACGGACATGATCGCCTGGGTCAAGCCGGAGGGAACCCCAATCTGTATAATCCGCAGGGCGCTGTCCCGCCGCAGCCGCAGCGTGGCGGGCGTCAGGTCAAACACATTCCGCATCCGCAGCAGCTTGAGCAGGCACATGACTGCGGAGATTCCCTGGGCCAGCACTGTGGCCAGGGCCACGCCGGGCACTCCCATGTGAAACCCGGCCACAAACCAGATATCCAGGCCGATGTTCAGCACGGTGGCCAGCAGCAAAAAGGCTAGAGCAGACAGGGAGTCCCCCATTCCCCGCAGGATGCCGGACAGGATGTTGTAAAACGTGAAGCCGGCGGCCCCCAGGAAGAAAATCTTCAGATAGCCGCCGCACCAGTCGATGATGGACGCGGGCGTGTCCAGCAGGCGGAGCAGGGGCATGGTGACGGCGGTGCCAATAACCATGGTGGCCAGGGACGCAATGGCCGCCAGGGTGATGCAGTTGCCGATGGACTGGGACAGCTTCTCCCGGTCCCCGGCTCCGAAATTTTGAGAAATCACAATACCCGCGCCGGTGGCAATCCCCACGAACAGGGCCAGCAGCAGGTTCAGGATGGGGGATGCGCTGCCTACGGCGGCCAGGGCATTGTCCCCCACATAGTGCCCCACGACGATGGAATCCGCCGTGTTGTACAGCTGCTGGGCCAGATTGCCAACCAGCATGGGCACGGCAAACTCCATAATCCGTTTCCAGGGCGGCCCCACCGTCATATCCCGGGGGGCAAATAATTGTCGGACATTCAAAGCGCTCTTTACCTCC
>USMP01000282.1 GCA_900555795.1 uncultured Eubacteriales bacterium | reverse complement strand
AAAAACGCGCGCCATACAGGCGCGCGTTTTTTGGCGCGGAAGGAGGGATTTGAACTCTCCCCGTGGTCCACCCATGGCTATTTGTCCGGCGTGAAGGATAAAAAGCAGGCTGAAGTCAACGCGGAGGCCAGAGCGAACTTTGAGAAAGAGATGCAAAAGTGTAAGGACTACTACCGGAAGTATCAAATTTTTACCATGATCTATACAGATTCTGATCTGCTGGATATGGATCAGATATTTGAGGAGATGGAGCGCTATTTGAGGCCGGAGCGGGAGAACCGGCAGCTGCTGGACGCCACCTTGGAGGAGTTCGCGCAGTTTCATGTCTAGCCGTTCCGGAGCATTCCACGAGAAGATGGAGGCGACCGAAAGGGCGCCTCCATCTTCTAACCTATTGGAACTGGACGGCCCAGCGCTGTGCCAGCGCCTCCAGCAGCGCCTCCGGGTCAAAGTCCTCATAACTGAGGCCCATGTATTCCACATAGGCCGCCATATTGCCCCGGATGGCCACCACCTCCAGCCCGCCGGCGGCCCAGGCGCTGTCCAGCCCGTCGATCTCCAGGGGAACAAAGGCGTCGGCGCCGTGGGCGAAGACAGCGTCCTCCATCAGGGTTTGGGCGAAGTCCGCTGCCATATCCGCGCTGGACAGGCGGTAGACGTCCTGGTACATCCAAACGGTCTGGTCGGTCCATCCGGTCCTGCCGGACAGTTCCATTGCCTCCCGCACATCCCAGTGCTGGGCCAGCAGGGAGCGGGTAAAGGCCACCTGACTGGTGTTGTCGGAGTATACCAGATAGGTCCGCTTCCCCTCCCAGCCCAGATCTGACAGGAGAAGATAGGGGCCGTCGGCTCTCTCCGGCAGATCCCGGGCGCTGTGGGAAATCCCCTGGGCTGCGGTCAGCAGGGCGCAGAGGGCAACCAGCGCCAGCAGCGTCCGGTTGACGATGTTGTGGGCCAGGCGGCGGCCCGTGGGGTTGTGATCCAGAGGGATGCCCCGGCGCATGCGGCGATAGGTGCGGCTGACCCGCCAGGCTCCCCGCACCATGCCGTACAGCCCCCATACCAGGACGGCGGCCAACAGCAGGCAGAAGGCGGTGGACTCCACCCAGCTGCGCTGCAGATCGGTTCCCCAGCGGTCCAGCAGCACAGCTGGCCCGCCCCGGGTCATGGCTGCCGCCAGAGAGACATTGACCAGCAGGATGATCACCGTCGGCACCCAGGCCCAGACATACTGCCGCCGCAGCTTCTTCAAAGTGGCGGCCTGCTGGCGGGGGTCATCGTAGAACTCAGGCACACTGCTGCCCGCCGGGGCCCGGAACACGTGCAGCAGGCCGCAGGCTGTTACAAATTTCCAGCCACACTCCTCAAACACCGCGATCTGCTCCTCCGGGAGATTTTGGTCGTCCAGAAAGCCCGGGGCCGACACCTCCACCCGGTAACGGGCCGGGCTGGGCTTTACGGGGACAAACTTGCTCAGGTATGCGCCCCGCTTCACCAGCTGCCAGCCCCGGGCCTCCATGTCGCTGTAAAATTTTTCGGTTTCTCCCAGTTCATACTCGTCCGGATGAAACCGGTACCGCGTGTTCATTCCTCCACCTCCAAAATCGCGCCGTCCGCCACCAGCTGCTTCAGCCGCCCGTACTCGCTGTGGAGCGCGGCCCGGCCGGCGGCGGTAATGGCGTAGTTTTTCCGGCGGCCCTCCTCGCCGGTGAGGGTGATGAGCCCCTCCCGCTGCATCCGGCTGAGTACGCCGTAGAGCGTCCCCGGCCCCATGGCCAGACGCCCGCCGGAGAGTTGGCCGATCCGCTGCATCATGCCGTAGCCGTGGCCTGGCTTCAGCAGTGCCAGCAGGATATAGAAGGCGGCCTCCGTCATGGGCCCCTGATCCGGCATGTCACACCCCTCCTTAATATGTGATACGATATATCGCGTGGCATAATAGTAGCACGGCGGGAAGCCGTTGTCAAGAATGGCAGGTATGTAAAAAATTTTTTCAACAGGTCAACACTTGGCCTTGCTGATCCGTTCTGGGGGTGAAGCGAGGGAGGAGGGGACGCCGGTATGGTGGAACGGATGTATACCACGTTTTATGACAGCCTTTTATATTACTGCGTCTCCCTGGCCCGGGAGCGGGCGGCGGAGGAGGATCTGGTGCAGGAGACCTTTCTGCGGGCCATGATCCATTTGGAGGGTCTCCAGGATCTGGAGGAGCGGCAGCAGCGGGCCTGGCTGTATCAGACGGCGAAGCACCTCTATATTGACCGGGTGCGGAAGCTGGCGCGGGAGGAGTGCGTGGAGCAGGAACGGCTGGATCTGTCGGCCTTTGAGGAGGATCTGACCAAGCTGGCGGTGGGTCAGCTGATAGGGCGGCTGCCGGAGGGGGAGCGCGCGCTGTTTTCCATGCGCTACTTCCAGGGCTACAATGCCGCCGAACTGGGGGATATCTTCGGCCTGCCGCCCTCCACGGTCCGCTCCAGACTCTCCGCCGCCCGCCGCCATCTGGCCGCCATGCTGGCGGAGTGAGCCAAAGCTGACAATATGATAAGAGGAGGAACAGACCATGGAAAAGAAGAAGGTGCTGCTGGTGAATGCAAGCCTGTGTGATGCCCGGAATGTCCAGGAGAGCACGCTGGCGGCCTACGAGAAGGTGGTTGTCAACGCCGCCACTGTGCTGGTGAGCCAGGGCAGCCGGGAACTGCTGGACCGCTACTCAGTGGCGCTCAATTCAGATGCGGTTCTGGCGGTGGAGGGG
>USMP01000281.1 GCA_900555795.1 uncultured Eubacteriales bacterium | reverse complement strand
ATGGGCTATGAGGACGTGCGCCTCATCGACACGGCCACGGAGGTCTTCGGCTCCCGCCGGCGGGCGGGCATGATGATGCTGGGCGACTCCCGGATGCTGGTGGGGCGGAAGTAAGACGGAGGTTTGTCATGACCTATACATATTGTGAAAGGCTGATGTGGGCTGCCATCGCTCCTGCCGCATTTCGGTATCTGGCAAGGCAGGAGTTGGGATGGGATATTTCTGCGTTGAAGCAGCTCTCTAAGCAGATTTACCGGCAAATGGTATCCCGTACCCCGGATATTGGCTCCATGATGGAAAACCCGTTGCGGGTCTGCCTGACTGGTGGAATTCTATGGCTGTCTATCTATAAGGCGGCAGAAGAAAAAATGAGTGAAAAGTGCTTTGAGGGCATGGTAAGTGCCAGTATGCGTTCTCCTCTGGTTGTGACCGCCTTCCGGGGCAAAGCCAAGACTGCATTTACATTGAAGGCTCAATATAAGCGAGCAGCGACTGCATCTTTGGCGGATGCAGATAGGAACCCCTTTCAGTGGAATGCCGAGGTCATCTTCGGCCGGGATGCAGAGGAATATACGATCCTTTACCACCAGTGCGGTCTGTGTGCCCTGGGCCGACAGGAGGGCCTTCCTCATCTGGTTCCCTATCTATGCGCTCTGGACACGATGTCCGTCGACTGGATGGGTGGGCGGCTCTACCGTACCAAAACGCTGGCTGCCGGCGGTGACTGTTGTGACTTTTATATCTGCAAAAAGGGTTCCCGTTGGGACAAAGAACGGCAGGGAAAATAGAAATCGGGAGATGGAAGATGGTTCAAATGCTGCTGGCAGAGGGTATGCTCCTGTGTTCCTTGTTTTGGGCTTTTTGCTGGCTGGGCACCGGGAGCGACGAGAAAAACATCCGTAATTTTTCTACTTACCCGGACGAGGTACAGAAGATTGTGAAAGCCCGCCCGGAGCTATCAGGAAATATTCGGCAGCGAGGTCCTGCGGCCATCTTCGCTGGAAATCTGCTTTTGTTTACTGCGCTCCTGTTTGCGATGGGGCTTCTCACCCGGCAGGAATATTTTGCAGGCAACTTTTTGAACACTCTGCTTTTAGGACAGGCGCTGAATCTGTTTGATTTTTTGGTGATCGACCTGCTTTGGTGGCGGCACACAAAACGGGTGCGGTTTTCCGGCACCGAGGAAAGTCCGGAATTATATGCGGACCCCCGCAAACACTTTTACGCTTTCCTGCGGGGAGTTCTTCTGTTTTTGGCTGTTGCTTTAATCAACGGGTATCTGCTCACCTGGATCTGAAAGGAGGAGTTCCATGACACTTGCAGAATTTCGCCGGGTTTATCCAACCGCTGCCTTCACGGTCAGCAGCGGGAAACTCTTTACCTATCGCTACTATCAAAATCCCCAGGCCAAAGCCACGCTGGTCCTGCTCACGGGCGGCATTGGGCTGTCCGACCTGTTTTATAAGCACTTTGCCCGGTTCGCCAGGGATTTTTCGGTGCTGACCTTTGACTATCAGCTCCAGTTCGGGGACAACGGCGAGTTTGCCGATGCCGTGGCTGAACTACTCCGCCACCTGAAGGAAAAGGTCTGGCTGGTGGGACAGTCCCTGGGCGGCGTAGTGGCCCAGGTCATCGCCTCCCGCCACCCGGAAGTGGTGGAGGGGCTGGTCCTCTCCAACACCTGCTCGCTGTCCGGCAACATGAGCAAGGCCGGGTATCAGGATCTGATGAAGATAATCGAAAGCCAGCGGAAGTTCAAAAAATGGCTTGCCTTCCTGCCGTTTCCGCTCATCAAGCGGATGATGAGATGGGCGGTGATGAAAAAGAAAACCGATGGCTTTACAGCCCAGGAAAAGGCCGCTATGGAGGAACTGTGCGGCGCTATGATGGAACTGCTCACCAAGCCCTATGAACAGCACATGATTGACTTTCTCTGTGACGCAGAACACTACTTTGGCATGACCCGCAATGATTTTGCCCCGTGGGAGGGGCGGGTGCTGCTGATTTTGTCCGAGGACGACACCACCTTCACCCCGGCCTGCCGGGAGGACCTGATCGCCCTGATGCCAAGTCCCACGGTGGTCACCGACCTGTGCGGCGGGCACCTGGCGCTGATGGTGCGGCTGGAACAGTATGCGGATCTGGTAACAAAATTTATTCTGGAGCGGACACCATGAGGAGAGCCGGCTGGTCAATGCCAGCCGGCTCTCTATCATTTGTCCATCTCAATATCCCACGATCAGGCGGTAGATGGTGAGGGGCACATACCATGCCGCCACCAGCAGGCGCCACACCAGGACGAAGCCGCCGATGATGCCGCCGTAGATGGCAAGCCCGCCGTCCCAGATGCGGTAGGTTTCCGCCCAGTCGATGCTGCCGTCCGCAAGGCGGAACTGGTCAAGGTAAAAGAGCACATAGTAGACCCGCGCGCCGACGATGGCAAAGGGGATGGCCCAAAGCACGGTGTCGATCACGTCGTCCTCGGTCAGACCGTAGCGCGGCGCGCGCTTCATGCAGAACCACAGGGCGATGAGCAGCCCCGCGGCGATGAGCACGCCGTACCAGTAGATGCCGTTGCCGATGTCGAGCAGCTTGGGCGGGAGGGTAAAGCGCCAGTCGCCGAACAGCCCGGGAAAGCTGATGTCTGCGTTGGGATAACTCATTGGGAAGCTCCCTCCTTCTTGGGAATGAGAATGGACAGCGCGCTGGAGTAACAACAACTCATTTTAGCAGTGCAAAATGTTTGTATCTTTCAA
>USMP01000280.1 GCA_900555795.1 uncultured Eubacteriales bacterium | reverse complement strand
AAGGTACCCATCTTCGGCGGCGCTTCCACCGCGTTGAAGCGGATGACTTCCTCGATCATCAGGGCGTTGGCTACGCCGTGGGGCAGGTGATGGAAGGCGCCCAGCTTGTGGGCCATGGAGTGGCACACCCCCAGAAAGGCGTTGGCGAAGGCCATGCCCGCCATGCAGGAGGCGTCGGCCATCTTCTGCCGGGCCGTCAGGTCGGTGCCGTCGGCGTAGGCGGCGGGCAGGTAGTCAAACACATTTTTCATGGCCTTCAGCGCCAGACCGTCGGTGTAGTCCGTGGCCATGACGGAGGCGTAGGCCTCCAGGGCGTGGGTCAGCACATCCACGCCGCTGGCGCTGGTGAGGCTCTTGGGCTGGCTCATCATGTTGTCCACGTCCACAATGGCCATATCCGGCAGCAACTCGTAGTCCGCCAGAGGGTACTTCACCCCGGTGTCCTGGTCGGTGATCACCGCGAAGGGCGTCACCTCGCTGCCGGTGCCGGAGGAGGTGGGGATGGCCACAAAGTAGGCCTTCTCCCCCATCCGGGGGAAGGTGTACACGCGCTTGCGGATGTCCACGAAGCGCATGGCCAGATCCTGGAAGTCCACCTCCGGGTGCTCGTAGAGCACCCACATGATCTTCGCCGCGTCCATGGCGGAGCCGCCGCCCAGGGCCACGATCACATCCGGCTGGAAGGCCGCCATGGCCGCGGCGCCCGCCTGGGCGTTGGCCAGGGTGGGGTCCGGCTGCACCTGGGAAAAGACCGTGTAGGTGATGCCCAGCTCCTCCAGCCGGTCGGTGACGGGCTTGGCGTAGCCGTTTTGGTAGAGGAAGCTGTCCGTCACCAGGAAGGCCCGGCGCTTTCCCAGCACGTCCCGCAGTTCGGCCAGGGCTACCGGCAGGCAGCCCCGCTTGAAGTAGACCTTGTCAGGGGCCCGGAACCACAGCATATTCTCTCTCCTCTCCGCCACGGTCTTGATGTTCAAAAGGTGGGTGGGGCCCACATTCTCACTGATGGAGTTGCCGCCCCAGGAGCCGCAGCCCAGGGTCAGGGAGGGCCGCAGCTTGAAATTATACAGGTCGCCGATGCCGCCGTGGCTGGAGGGGGTGTTGACCAGCACCCGGCAGGTTTTCATGGCGGCGACAAATTTGTCCAGGCGCTCCTGCTGGGCGGGGTCAATGAAAAGGGAAGCGGTGTGGCCCAGCCCCCCGTCCTCCACCAGCCGCTCCGCCTTGGCCACGGCCTCCTGGAAGGTCTCCGCCCGGTACATGGCCAGCACCGGGCTCAGCTTCTCGTGGGCGAAGGGCTCGCTGAGCTCCACACTCTCCACCTCGCCGATCAGCACCTTGGTGCCGGGGGGAACGGCCACCCCCGCCATCTCCGCGATCCGCTCCGCACTCTGGCCCACAATCTTCGCGTTCAGGGCGCCTCCCACCAGGATGGTTCGGCGGACCTGGTCCAGTTCCTCCCCGGCCAGGAAGTAGCCGCCCCGGGCGGCAAACTCCGCCTTGACCACGTCATAAATGTCGGCCAGCACCGTTACGGACTGCTCGCTGGCGCAGATCATGCCGTTGTCGAAGGTTTTGGAGTGGAGGATGGAGTTGACCGCCAGGCGGATGTCGGCGGAACTGTCCACCACGGCGGGCACATTGCCGGCCCCCACCCCCACGGCGGGCTTGCCGGAGGAGTAGGCGGCCTTCACCATGCCGGGCCCGCCGGTGGCCAGGATCAGATCCGCGGCCCCCATGACCTGGCCCGTCAGTTCCAGGGAGGGCTTGTCGATCCAGCCGATGATCCCCTCCGGCGCCCCGGCGGCCACGGCGGCGTCCAGCACCACCTTGGCGGCGGCAATGGTGCAGGCCTTGGCCCGGGGATGGGGGGAGAAAATAATGGCGTTGCGGGTTTTCAGGGCGATGAGGGCCTTGAAAATCGCGGTGGAGGTGGGATTGGTGGTGGGAATCACCGCGGCGATAAGTCCCACCGGCTCGGCGATGCGCCGGATGCCGTAGGCCCGGTCCTCCTCAATGACGCCGCAGGTTTTCATGTCCTTGTAGGCGTTGTAGATGTATTCGGCGGCGTAGTGGTTCTTGATGACCTTGTCCTCCACCACGCCCATGCCCGTCTCCTCCACAGCCAGCTTGGCCAGGGGAATGCGCTGCATGTTGGCGGCCCGGGCCGCCTGAAAGAAAATCCGGTCCACCTGCTCCTGGGAGAAGCCGGCGAAGCGGCGCTGGGCCTGACGCATGGCGTCCAGCTTGGCCGCCAGGGCCTCGGGGCTGTCAACCACAGAGGGGACATTGGATACAGCAGTCATGAACGTGCCTCCTGTTCATAAAATCGTCATATTGTTAATTGTTTAACAACTGGCCTAAGGACAGTATATGCGATTGTTAAACTTTTGTCAATAGAAAGTTTTCCATGTTTGCCGGAACTCTCCCACGCCGGCCCGACATCCGGCAGGCGTCGTCCGGTGAGGGGCTTTGCCGAATGGATGGGGGGTGCGGAGGGATCCCCTGCTCCATAAAAAAGGGCCCGGGGGCCCGCATACCGGGTCCCCGGGCGGTTAATCCGCCTGGGGCGGACACGCATCCTCTGCACTGCAGCCGCAGGACAGCTTTTCACGCTGCCCTGCGGCTGTGAAGATCAGGCCTCTGCCGGGGGTGTGCCGCCGCCGGACCCCTTGCTCCGGGGCCTGCGGCGGGGCCGGGACCGGCGGGGCTTGCCGCCCTCGCCGCCCTTGGGCGCCTCGTCTCCCTGGAGCCGGGCGGAGCGGTCCGCCGCGGCCTTC
>USMP01000279.1 GCA_900555795.1 uncultured Eubacteriales bacterium | reverse complement strand
GGAGAAGGTCCTGCCCGCCGGCGGCAGCCTCTCCGTGGACTTTGCCTACACCCCTGCCGCCGCCAGGCTGACCACCGTCACCGTCTCCGCTGTGATCTTCTACGACGGCAGTGAACTGACCTTCACCAAGGACATCACCCTGGATGTGAAGGACCCCGCCGCCATGGCGTATATCGGCATCGACGCCAGCCACTATAACCAGTACATCAGCGGCAACTACGCGGACAGCTACACAAACTTCACCCAGCTGGCGGCGGCCTACGGTGTCCGGGTGGTGCGGCTGAACACCTCGGAGGAACTGATTCAGGCGGCGGAGAACAAGGAGGGCAAATTTGCGCTGCTGATCCTCTCCGCCCCGGACCGCCGGAAGTATACCACGGACTTCCGGTGCTATACGGCGGAGGAACTGGCGGCCCTGGCGGCCTTTACCGCCGGCGGCGGCAGCCTGATTGTGAACGGCTACTCCGACGGGTATGAGGGGAACGCCACCATGACTGCGGAGCAGCACATGGCCGCCCAGCAGAATCTGATCCTCTCCGCTGTGGGCTCCGACCTGCGCATTGGAGACGACGGGGCCTATGACAGCCAGAACGGGGAGTACCGGCTGTATCTGGATACCTATAACAGGGACTCCTTCCTGCTGAAGGGCCTGGTATACGACGCTGACAATCCCCAGGATGAGACGCGCTCCCAGGTGTACAGCCAGTATGCCGGTACCACCGTCTATACCGCCTCCGGCGCCCTCAACAGTGCCACCACCGGCCTGGTGTTCGGCCATCCCACCACTGTCTCCCAGGATCGGGACGGCGATGGACTAGGCGGCGGCTACCCCACCTATTCCGTGGCCGACGGCACCAACAGGGTGCTGATCGCGGCGGTGGAGGAACTGGACAGCGGCGCGCAGATCATTGTGGCCGGCGGCGCGTTCTATTCCAACTTCGAGGTGAAGGAGAAGGACAACGCCGGTGAACTGAATTACGCCAACTACACCATCTGCGAAAACCTGCTGGCCTACCTCAACCCGGTGACTGTCAGTCCCATCGCCGCAGTTCAGGCGGAGAGCCAGGAGGGCGTGAAATTCACCATCGAGGGCGTTGTCACCTCTAACGCCTCAGGCTATGACAAGGATACCGCCTTCTTCGACTGCATCTATCTCCAGGATGATACCGCCGGCATCAACGCCTTCCCGGTGGCCGGCAGCTATCAGATCGGCGATCTGGTCCGCATTACCGGCACCACCTCCTCCTACCAGGGGGAGCGCCAGATTGCCGTGAGCAGCATTGAGCGCATCGGCGCCGGCGATCCCGTGGAGCCGAAAACCATTACCGCCGCCGCGCTGAACGACGGCTCGGTGCTGGGCAGCCTGGTGACGCTTACCGGTACGGTGGACAGCTTTGCCGGCCTGCCCCAAACCATTATGGTGCGGGATGCCGCCGGCAATCTGGGCCGGGTGTTCATCGACGGCTACATCACCACCGGAAAAACCATTGCCAATCTGGCGGTGGGGGCCTCCATCACGGTGACGGGCCTGGCCTCCTATGACAACACCTTTGACGGCCCTGCCCCCCGTATCCGGGTGCGTGACCGGGACGACGTGGTCTGCACCACCGGAGGCAGACCGGATCGGCCGGTGCGGCCGGGCGGCGGTGGCGGTAGTGCCACCAATCATCCCGATCCCGCCACGCCGCTGGAGCCCGTCGTTCCCGACACGGAGCAGATGCCCTTTACCGATGTGAGCGCGGACGACTGGTTCTATGACGCGGTGTACTATGTCTGGACAAACGGCCTGCTGCAGGGTGTTTCCGACACCGTGTTCCTCCCCGGGGCTCCCACCAGCCGGGCCATGCTGGCCATGGTGCTCTATCGCCTGGCGGGGATGCCTGAGAGCGGCGAGGGAAGCTTCACCGACGTGGCCGACGGAGCCTGGTACCACGCCCCCGTGATCTGGGCCGCTGGGCGGCAGATCGTCAACGGCTACGGGGATGGCCGCTTCGGCCCTGTTGACCCCGTCACCCGGGAGCAGGTCATCGCCATGCTCTACCGCTACTGTGTCAGCGTGGGGATCGATGTGTCCCAGCGCGGGGACCTGACCGTATTTGCGGACTGCGGCGACCTGAGCGCCTATGCCCGGGAGGCTATGGAGTGGGCTGTGGCCGTGGGGATTATCTCCGGCGGCGCCGGCGGCCTGCTGACGCCCAGGGGTTATGCCACCAGGGCGGAACTGGCCGCAATGCTCACGCGGTTTTGTGAAACCATTCTGAAGTAAGCACAGTGCACAATTATCCGCCGGGAACCGCGCTGCCAAAGGGCGGCGTGGTTCCCGGCGATCCTGTTTACAAGGAGATACCATGAAGAAAAAGACGAAGAAAGAGTCTGCCCCGCCTGCCCCGTCAGCCATCCGGCGGCACAGGGAGATCGCGGCGGCGCTGGCGCTGCTGGTTTTGCTGGTGGGCTTGGCCCTGCTGCTGCGGGGGACGGCGGAGGAGCGGGCCCTCTCCGCGGCGCAGAAGCGCCGGTTTGCCGCCGCCCGTGTCACGCAGGTGCTGGAGGACTACGCCCAGGAGGACACCTGGACAGAGGGACGGCGGATCGGCCAGCAGCTGCTGGAACTGGAGATATTGTCCGGAGAGTTCCGGGGGGAGACGCTGGAGGCGGTCAACTATCTCAGCGCCTACAGCAACGTGGACTGCCGGGAGGGGACCCGGGTCATTGTCCGGCTGGATATAGATGAGGCGGGGGAGCCCTATGTGGTCTCCGTGCCCAACTATGACCGGGGCATAC
>USMP01000278.1 GCA_900555795.1 uncultured Eubacteriales bacterium | reverse complement strand
GGAACAGACTCCTCCGCCGGAATGCGCTGGTACACCCCGGCGTCGTTGCGTATATAGCGGTTATACATTGGACTCCCCCATGGTTGTCAGCAGTTTTTTCCCCACGTGGAGCAGCTTGGCAGCTTTGGCCGCCCGCTCCACTTTCTCCCGCCGCTCCGGCTTCAGAAAAGGGCGCAGGGCAAGGAGCAGCTGCATCCGCTCATCGCTGCCGCTGTCTGCGGCCAACTCGCCCACCAGGGGCAGCAGCCGGCTGATAAGTTTTGGATCCAGCTGTCCCAAAAGATCTCCCAGCCCGGAGAGGCCTCCCAGGGCGCCAAGGCTTCCCAGGGAAGGTCCCCCTCCGCCGCCGCCAGCCGGCGGGGAAGGGGGGGCCTGGGCGGTTGGAGCCTGCTGGGCCGGTCCGCCGCCCAGATCCAGGGACTGGGCCAGGTGCATGACTTGGGAAAGCGCCTCCGGATTGGACAGCAGGGCGTTCAGCTTTTCTTCAAATTCACTCACGTTCCGCCCTCCTTTCCGACGGGTTCTCCGTTACTTCTGGCCCATTGCGTCGCTCAGACGTTTGAGCAGGTCTGCTCCTCCGGGGCTGCGCATAATGGACTGCACCAGCTGGTTCAGTTCCGATGCGTCCCCCTTGGCGGCCCGTTCCGCCGCCTGCTGCAGCTGGGCGGGGTCCCTGCCCTGGCTGAGCATCTCCGCCAAGGCCCTGGCCTCCGGGGATTTTGCCATCCGGACCAGTGCCTCCCGATTGTTCAGCAGCTGCTGCATGTTGGACCGGTCATTCTGTTTCATATGCCGTCTCCTCCCCTTGTTCTCCCTTTAGTATATGTGGGGGCGGGCAAAAATGTGCCCCCATCCGGGGGGATGGGGGCGGGTGTGGTTATGGTTCGGAAATCTGGCCCATGAAGTGGTCACACCAGGGCCGCAGGGTGCAGTTTTGGCAGTCGGGGCGGCGGGCTACGCATACCGCCCGGCCATGGAGAACCATGCGATGGCAGAAGTCGTTGCTCTCCTCCGGGGGGATGCAGGAGCGCAGCTGCTGCTCCACCTTTAGGGGGTCGCGGCTTCCGTCGGTGATCCCCAGCAGGCCTGTGATGCGGATGCAGTGGGTGTCGCAGACATAACCCTCTCTGCCGTACACGTCTCCCAGTATCAGGTTGGCTGTTTTGCGCCCCACGCCGGGCAGCCGCAGCAGATCCTCCATGTTGTCCGGCACGCGCCCGTCGAATTCCTCCAGCAGCATCCGGCTGGCGGCTACAATGTCCCTGGCCTTGGCCCGCCAGAAGCCGGTAGAGTGGATGATTTCCCCCACCTCCTCCTCGCTGGCTGCTGCCAGGGCCTGGAGTGTGGGGAACCGGCTGAAGAGCACGGGCGTCACCAGATTCACCCGGGCGTCGGTGCACTGGGCCGCCAGGCGTACGGAGAACAGTAGCTCATAGGCCCGTTCCGGATCGAAGGCCAGGGAGCATTCCGCCTGGGGATACAGCGCTTTAAGCGCCTGAATGATGGCGCCGATGGTCTCTTGGTCTTTCAAAGTTATCACCTCGCCCCTATGGTACCATAGTTGGCGACAATTTTCGAGAGAAAATGTCCGTGCAGTCAAAATTTTGCGCAGGCTGTAGGCCGGAGTGAGAAGCCATTTTATGGGGAATTGTTAAAAGTGCACAAAATTAGTGACGAAATTTTGGACTAGGTATTAAAAAAACCGTAAAAAACTGGTTGATATTGCAGAAAAAAGATGCTAGTATCATAGCAGGTATGATGGTATACCAATATATGGAATACCAAAGTGCGCGTTGAAAATGGAAACAGAGGTATGGGGATGAACAGAGAAAACAGAAAATTTCAGGTTGCGGCAGTGCAGATGGACTGTGTCAGATACCAGAAGGCCGCCAATTTAAAAACGGCGGAGGCTCTGGTGGGAGAGGCGGCCCAGGGCGGTGCAAAGATCATTGCTCTGCCGGAACTCTTTAACACGGGATATTGTGTGGCGGATGCAGATTTCACATTGGCAGAGCCAATCCCGACCGGAGAGACAACCCTGTGGATGGAGTCGCTGTGCAAGCAGTATGGCGTCTTTCTCACTGGAGCCATTATTGAGCGGGACAGCCATGAAGGCGTGCTCTATGATACCCACCTCTTGGTGGGGCCGGAGGGCTATGTGGGAAAGTACAGAAAGGTCTGCCTGTGGGGCGATGAACAGCTTCGGTTTCGTGAGGGAAGCGCATACCCGGTGTTTGACTTGGGATTTGTAAAGGTTGGCCTGCAGATTTGCTATGAGGTGGGATTTCCCGAGTCCGCCCGCATTCTCGCCCTGCGGGGCGCAAATTTGCTGATTTATTCCGCGGCCTTTGGCCGTGCGCGGTCCTATGTATGGGAACTGGCGTCCCGGGCCCGGGCTCTTGAGAACGGCGTGTATGTTTTGGCTGCCAATCGCTACGGCACTGAAAACGACACATTGGCCTTTGCAAATAAGAGCCGGATTATTTCACCCCGGGGCGACCTTCTGGCGGAAGGTGAGAAAAGAGACACCGTGCTGCTTGCGGAGATTGACTTGGACCAGGTGCCCTGTCAGCGCAGGGCGGTCCCCTATCTGCGAGACTATAAGCAGCAGCTGTTTGCCAGGGAGATTGCGGGATCGGATTTATAAGCAGGTTTAAAACAAGTTTACAGGGACTTGTTTTCACAGGAAAACCCTGAAGTATGAAAAAGGAGATAGAATCATGGGAAAGAAAGAAATCTTGGTAGCATGGGGCGTTCACGTTGACGCAGTGGCAGGCTGGCTGGGCTCTTATGGCGGAGAAGAT
>USMP01000277.1 GCA_900555795.1 uncultured Eubacteriales bacterium | reverse complement strand
TCCATCCTTTTCGCGTGCTCTTCCCGCTCCTTTTTCGCCTGCCGCTCCTGATATGCCAGTGCGGCTTCCCGCCGGGAGGCGTAGTCCCCATAGCGGGAACGGTGCACGGTGCACCGGGGCTTCTGCCCCTCCCGTGGGTGCTCCAGATGGAGAATCAGATTGGCTGTCGCCTCAATCAAGGTCTCGTCATGAGAAATGTAAAGGATAATCCCTTTATATCCATTGATAAACGTCTCCAGCCAGCGCAGGGTATCCAGATCCACATCGCTGGAGGGCTCGTCCAGAAGCAGCACCGCCGGCTCCGCAAAGAGGAGGCGGCTAAGCTGCAGCTTGATCTGCTCTCCGCCGGAAAGCGTCCCCACCGGCCGGTCACTATAGTACTCCCCCACATCCCAGCGCAGCTGCCGGGCAATCTGTCCCAGTTCACCAGGGGTGCGGCTAAAAAATGCAGGGGCCGCGGCACAGAAGTCATATACGGTCATTTCCTTCTCCCGGCTGGTCAGTTCCTGGGCCAAGTAGCCCACCGGACCGCTGTTTCCCGCCAGCGAACCGCTCCACTGGCAGTAGCCCTCCACCAGGGCCGGGTTGTACATCCATTTCAGCACCGAGGATTTCCCGTTGCCCTCCTCCCCGATCAGTACCGCTTTATCCCCCGGGTTGAGCACGAAGGACATGTCCTCCACCAGGGTTCTGAGGTCCTTTTTGTGGACCAATGTCAATTCTTTCACTTGCAGCATATGCGTGCCTCCCCTCTGTCCGCGCCCGGACAAGAAAAAATCCGCCTCCGGCATTGCCGAAAGCAGACAGAGAGACTCCTGGACGCATCAGGACAGAATATGCCCCGGCAAAATGACCCGGCATTCTCTGACTTTCGGCAACAGAACCCAGGCCCACACCAGCGCGTGCGCCTCCGGAAACCATTCTGTCACACAAAAATCAGATCAGTCGATCATTCTTTCAACCCTTTTCCTCTTAATTCCTCTCCAGTATAGCAGACTGGCGGCCTACCGTCTGTTACAATTTTGTTACAATCAATTTTTCCCGCTTTGACATATTCTGATTCACTGTGGTACACTCTAAGTATCACAAGGAGGTGGCAAGCTATGGGGGAATATGAAATTGTCAAGGAGACCTTTAATCCCTGTGCCGGCGAGCAGCGGCCGGACACCTGCGAAATTCTGGAACTGGAGTTAGAGGACCCCACTGCCTATGTAAAGGGTCTGTATCAGCTGGAACCCACAGTGGACTATCTCACCATGGAGCAGGAGGACGGCAGTCTCATCATAGAGGTTCTCTTTGCAGGCGGGCGGAAGCACCGCTACACCTTCAGCGCCCTGTGAGCCAGCCTCTCCGCGGGGCGCAAAATGCCGGTCCGCGGGGCGGGCTGTCTGGAAATAGCTTGCAATGCGTTTCGTTTTGGGATATACTGAAGGTGTCAGTTCCCACCAAACGCTGCAAAGGAGGCGCGCTATGAAGAAGTACGAAGTTGTCCGCGAAGTGTACAGTCCCTGCGCTCCCGATACCTGCCAGTTTCTGGAACTTGAACTGGATGACCCGGAGCGCTACATCCGCCAGCTATTTGAGAAGGACAAGTCCGCCCAGTTCAGTTCCACGGAAAAGGGCGGCAGCCTGATCGTGGAAGTTGTCTGCGAGGCCGCGCAGCGCCACCGCTACACATTTACAGAAATCTGAACCAAGAAAACATGGTGCGGGAAGCCGGGCGTTTGCCCGGCTTCTTATAGGTTTTGCAGCTGCTTTTTCCCTATTTTTCCTATATTCTTTGAAATTAGGTTGAAAATTGGTACAAAATCGTGTAAAATAGGGAAAGAAGCAGATAGGGGTGATGGGCGTGACCTTAACGGATCTGCGCTACATTCAGGTAGCTGCTGAAGAGGAGAACATTACAAAAGCGGCAGAAAAGCTGTTTGTCTCCCAGCCCTCCCTGAGCCAGCGCATTAAGAAGGTGGAGGATGAACTGGGGCAGGAACTCTTTGTTCGCACCCCGGCGGGTCTACAGCTGACGGAGGCGGGGCACCTGTTTGTTGAGATGGCCCACCGGGTTCTCCACGAATACGAGATGTTTTCGGACCACCTGCGGGAGTTGGGACAGCCCAGGGGAAAAAAGCTGGTCATCGGCATCACCCCCCGGCGCAGCCAGGACATTCTCCCCTGGCTGGTGGACGCCTTTACCGCGTGCTACCCGGATATTCAGCTGGTGGTACGGGACGTTCTCTCCTCCCATATGGAGGAGGAACTGCTGGCAGGAAAGCTGGATCTTGGCATCCTGCACAACCCCAAGCTTTCCCCCACAATTGCCGCCAAAGTTATCCGCAGGGACTATTTTCAACTCTATCTGCGATCCGGCAGCCCACTTTTGCCGCTGGCAAGGAGGAGCGCGGCGGAAGGCCGCCCGCCGTGCCTGCCGCTGTCCGCCCTAAAGGATGAACCTCTGGGCGTAACCCGCCCGGGGCAGCGGAGCCGCGATGTCATTGACCAGCTTTTTCGCAGCGAGGGAATCCAGCCCAACATCGTCCACGAGATGCAAACCTTTGACAACATGGCCATGCTGGCCGACGCAGGCTTCTGCACACTGATTGAACCGGTGGGGTATCACCGGGGTGCCGCGGGGGAGCGGGTGGTGCGGATCAAAATTACCTCCGACCACGATGTCTCCCTGCAGACAGCTATGGCCTACCGCTCGGACCGCCCCTATACCAAGGTCTATGATACGGTGTACAAAATTTTGCTCCGCCATCTCTCCAACCACAGTGAATCATAACCACCAGTAAACTGGTGGTTTGACCTGCCCCTGGAA
>USMP01000276.1 GCA_900555795.1 uncultured Eubacteriales bacterium | reverse complement strand
CACCGGCCGCGCCTCCAACCCCGCCGGCTATATCTATACCCCCGGCACCATGGTTGCAGCCTTCGAGGATGCTGCGGCGGCTCTGGCCCCCGGCCAGATCAGTGATATTGTGGAGAGCAGCTACGGCTACCACATTATCCTCCGCCGTGACCTGTGGCAGGGACTGACGGAAAACCCGGAACAGCGGGCCTCTCTGGCGGAGCAGCATCTGGGGGATCTTGTGTCCCTGGCTGCCCAGGAGGCGGAGATAGAGGAGAGCGCCAAGCTGGAGGGCTTTGACGCCGGCGCCTTTTATACGGACTATATTGCCGCTGTCACGGCCCTGAACGAGGCGGAGCAGCAGGCCGCAGGGGACGGCGCGGACGATGCCGGTGCCGGCGATTCCACGGGGGATGGTTCTGATACCGGTGAGGGTCAGAAGACAGAATAGCGTCGCCGGGAGGGACATATGCCGGACGGAATTTTGATTATCGACAAGCCCGCAGACTGGACCAGCATGGATGTGTGCGCCAAGCTGCGGGGAATACTGAGAGAGAAGCGGATTGGACACGCCGGGACTCTGGACCCCATGGCCACCGGCGTATTGCCGGTGTTTGTGGGCAGAGCTACCCGGGCGGTGGAGTTTGCGGAGAAGGGGGACAAGGAGTACCTGGCCGGGCTGCGGCTGGGCCTTGTGACCAATACCCAGGACACCACCGGTGAGGTCCTGTCCCAGTGCCCCGGGGCGGTGGAGTGTGCCGCTCTGGAGGCTGTTCTGCCCCAATTCACCGGCCCCATAGAGCAGGTCCCTCCCATGTTTTCTGCTATCAAGCGGGATGGCAGGCGGCTTTACGAACTGGCCCGGGCGGGGCGGGTGGTGGAGCGGCAGCCCCGCCCCGTTACCATCCGCGCCCTGGAGATCCTGGAGCGGACAGGCCCGGCGGAGTATCTGCTGCGGGTGCGCTGCTCAAAGGGCACCTATGTGCGCACCCTCTGCCACGACATCGGCCAGGCCCTGGGCTGCGGTGGATGCATGAGTTCCCTGCGCCGGACCGTGGCCGCCGGATTTACCCTGGAGCAGGCTGTGACCCTGGAGCGGGTCCAGGAGGAGGGGGCGGCACTGCTGCGGCCGGTGGACCAGTTTTTTGTCGCCTATCCAGCCTACCGCCTTACCGCTCCCAGACAGGAGCGGCTCTGCCGCAACGGAAACCCGGTTCCGGCGGCGGACCTTTCCCCAGGGGTCTACCGGATCTACGGCGGCGACGGCGCGTTCCTGTGCCTGAGCGCCTGGAACGGCGGCGTTCTCACGCCGGTAAAGACCTTTTTCGGCGGCTGAAAACCTGTATAATGGAGGAGACGGCTTTGTGGAGAACAAACAAAAACAGGTAATCGCCCTGGGCTTTTTTGATGGTGTCCACTTGGGCCACCAGGCTTTGATGGCCCGGGCGGTGGAGCGGGGAGCGGAGCGGGGTATGGCCCCGGCCGTCTTTACCTTTGACCGCTCCCCCCGGGAGTTTGTCACTGGCCGGCCGGTGCCGCTGCTGACTACGGCAGAGGCCAGGCGGGAGATTATTGAGACGCTTTTTCCCATTGAGAAGGTCATTGTGGCTCCTTTTGACCGGGCTATGATGACGATGGACTGGCGGGGGTTTATCCGCATGCTGACGGAGCGCTGGGGGGCCGGGTGGCTGGTGGCGGGCCACGATTTTCGCTTCGGCTACCGAAACCAGGGCACGCCCCTCCTTTTAGCCCAGGAGGCCCGGCGGCTGGGGCTGGGGTGTGACATTGTCCCGGCTGTGACGCTGGATGGTGTGACCGTCAGTTCCACCCATATCCGGGCGCTGCTGGCGGGGGGAGAGGTGGCCCAGGCCGCACGCTTTCTGGGGCGCCCCTTTGCCATCTCCGGCCGGGTGCGCCACGGCAAGGGGCTGGGCTCCCGGTTGGGGGCTCCCACGCTGAACCTGATCCCCCCCTCAGGGCAGCTGCTGCCGAAGCGGGGGGTGTACGTGGCCCGGGTAACGGTAGACGGTGCCGCCTTCCCTGCTGTGACCAATGTGGGTGTGCGTCCCACTGTGGATGTGGATGGCGGTGTCACGGTGGAGAGCCACCTGCTGGATCAGACGGTGTCCCTGTATGGGGAGACCTGCCGGGTAGAGTTTTTGCGGCTGCTTCGGCCGGAGCGGCGATTTCCCTGTGTGGAGGCCCTTCGCGCCCAGATTACCCGGGATGTAGCCGCCGCCAGGGACTACTTCGCCGGGCAGGAAAAATAGAGAGAACATTTCCCGGAGACAGGCTGTCGCCTGTGGCCGGGAAATTTTTTTGAAAAAATAAAATGTTGGTATAACAACAGAATTGTTCTTTTGCACGTGATATAGTGATTTCACAAACCGGGAGAACACCGGATAGGGAGGAATACGTATGGTAAGACGGATCATTCATATAGACGACGCTCTCTGCAACGGCTGCGGAGCCTGTGCCGCGGCCTGTCACGAGGGAGCCATTGGCATGGTGGACGGCAAGGCCCGCCTGCTGCGGGACGACTACTGCGACGGGCTGGGAGACTGTCTGCCGAATTGTCCGGTGGATGCCATTCATTTTGTAGAGCGTGAGGCGGCGGCTTATGATGCGGAGGCTGTGAAGCAGAATATGCTTAAAAAGCAGCAGGAAGAGGCTGCAAAGCAGAATGCGGGAGAAGGACCTAAAGCACCGGTAAAACTATTTGCAGGGGGATGTCCTGGAACCCGCATGCGTATGATGAACAGAGAGGAGAGTATGCAGAATGCAGAGAGCGAAGAGGAAGGAAGGGAGACGGCGAAAAGCGTGAATAAGAGTATGCTTTCCCA
>USMP01000275.1 GCA_900555795.1 uncultured Eubacteriales bacterium | reverse complement strand
TGGTGCCGATCCCGTAGCCGAGGCCGGTCATGTAGTTGATGGTGGCGAAGATGTCGTCGAGGATGATGTGCTTGGGGATCAGATCGTCCAGGTGGTCCCGGACGGCCTCCTGCAGCTCCTCGCCCTCGTACCTGGACAGCAGCTCCTGGAGCACGGGGAAGCGCACCTTTTCGGTGACGCCGCACGCTTCGGGGTCAAAGGAGACGAACTTGCTCATGTCCACCATGTGATTGGAGAAGACCTTGACCAGGGCGCCGTCCAGGTCGATGACCGCCTCGTTGACGCCCTTGTCGTCCAGTTCATGGGCCCGCTCACGGGTGAGGACCTCGCCGGGCTCGGCGATGATCTCGCCTGTGGAGGGGTCCACCACGGGCATGGCCAGCTTCTGGCCGGAGAGGCGCTGCCAGATGGCCAGCTTTTTGTTGAACTTATAGCGGCCCACGGCGGAAAGATCGTAGCGCCGGGGATCGAAGAAGGTGACGTCCAGCAGGGTCCGGGCGGAGTCCACCGTGGGGGGCTCGCCGGGGCGCAGCTTCCGGTAGATCTCCAGCAGGGCCTCCTCATAGGTCTTGCAGGTATCCTTCTCCAAGGTGGCCCGGATGGTGGGATCGTCCCCGAAAAACTCCAGGATCTCCCCATCGCTCCGCAGGCCGATGGCCCGGATCAGGCATGTGATGGGCAGCTTGCGGTTTTTATCGATGCGGACCCAGAACAGTTCGTTGGCGTCGGTCTCATACTCCAGCCACGCCCCCCGGTAGGGGATGACCGTGCTGGTCAGCAGGGGCAGGTCCGTCTTAGGATCGATCTCCTTGCCGTAGTAGATACCGGGGGAGCGGACGATCTGGGAGACCACAACCCGCTCGGCGCCGTTGATGACAAAGGTGCCGGACTTGGTCATCAGGGGGAAGTCCCCCATGAAAATCTCCTGCTCCTTGATTTCCTCCGTCTCCTTGTTGCGAAGGCGCACGCTGACCTTCAGGGGAGCGGCGTACGTGGCGTCCCGGGCCTTGCACTCCTCCACGTCGTACTTGGGGGGCTCATCCATCTTATAATTGATGAAACTCAGTTCCAGGTTCCCCGCGTAGTCCGTGATCGCCCCCACATCCACAAACACCTCCCGCAGGCCGGTTTCCAAAAACCAGTTGTAGGAGTTCTTCTGGATCTCCAGCAGGTTGGGCATGGCCATGATCTCCTCATGGCGGGCGAAGTTTTTCCGCAGCGTCTTACCGTAGTACTTGTCCTTGGCCATCTTACTTCACTCATCTACCTTTCTCGCAGCAGCAGGCCCCGCCCCGGCGGGATGCCGTCCGCTTCGCAACGGTTCCGATACACACGGGTATGTTGATACTTTTATAATAATTTCCTCTTGCCTTTTCTGTGAGGAACTGCTATACTGTGGACAGTGGGTGGAGAATTTCATCCACTCTCCGTGACATAAGCACTTTAGTTTACCATTTTATTTCTGCCCTGTCAAGGCATATTTGCGGGATTTTTCGGATACGATAAGAATTTGCCGGTACGGATATCCGTACCGGATTTTTTGTCCCCGGTATGTCCCGGGGTTTAAAGAGGCGGACGCGGCTGCGTCCGCCTCCCGGCTTATGCCGTGGACATGATCCCTCCGGCTCTCCATATTGCCCGGATCCTTTCCGCCGCTTTTCCCGGGACCCGCCCGCAAAAGCCCCGATGTCCGGCTGGAAACAGGCCGCCTCCATGGAGCCGCGCCCCCGGGAAGGGCACGTCTCTCCCCGTGTGCCTTTTCGGGGGCGTCTTACCCGTATAAGGGGCCTTACCGCTTCTCTTCCTTCAGAGCTTCTCCGTTTGTCCGGATCACGTTCTGATACCAGTAGAAACTTTTCTTGCGATAGCGGTTCAGTGTGCCTGTCCCGTCATCGTTCCGGTCCACGTATATATAGCCGTACCGCTTGCTCAGCTGTGCCGTGGAGGCGCTCACCACGTCGATATAGCCCCAGAAGGTGTATCCCATTACCGGAACGCCGTCCTCAATGGCCTCATCCACCTCAAGCAGATAGTCCCGCAGATAATCGATCCGGTAGTCGTCGTTTACCGTGGGCTGTCCATCCTCCCCCTGCACCAGGACATCCCTCGCTCCCAGTCCGTTTTCCACGATAAACAGCGGCTTCTCGTACCGCTCGTACAGGGTGGCCAGTGCGTAGCGCAGGCCCACCGGGTCGATCTGCCAGCCCCAGTCGCTGGCCTTGACGTAGGGGTTCGGCACGGTGTGGGCATTGCCGCCGCTGATGCCGTCGCTCTCCACGGCCACGTCCGAACGCACCGCGTTGCTCATGTAGTAGCTGAAGCCCAGATAGTCCACAGCACCCTCGGCCAGAATGGCCTCGTCGCCCGGCTCCATCACCGGGGCAGTGCCCTCGCGCTCCCATTCCTTCTTAGCGTAGGCGGGGTAGTGACCGCGGCAGTGCACATCCGCAAAGTAGTAGCGCTCGTGCATGGATTCCAGCGCCAGCATCACGTCGTCCGGGTTGCAGGAGTAGGGATAGTACGGCACAAAGGAGCACATGCAACCGATCTGGAAGTCCGGGTTGATGGCATGGCCCTTTTTGACCACGAGGGCCGAGGCCACCAGTTCGTGGTGTACCACCTGATACAGGGCCTTCTTCTTGTTCTCGAACTGGGAGAACCGCACGCCGGAGTTGGTCCAGCCAAAGATGTCGTTGGTGGTGTTGCTCTGGTTGTTGATCTCGTTGAAGGTCATCCAGTACCTGACCTTGTGTTTGTAGCGCTCCATCACAGTGACGGCGTAGTGCACGAAGAAGTCGATGCACTTGCGGTTGTACCAGCCGCCGTACTCCTTGGCAAGGGCGTA
>USMP01000274.1 GCA_900555795.1 uncultured Eubacteriales bacterium | reverse complement strand
GCCCGCCATCTTCGGCGGCGTGCTGGCCGCCGCCGCCATTGTCACCGCCATTACCATGGGCCTTGTGGCCCTGTAAGGAGAATGCCATGTATCTCTGCCTCGTGCGCCACGGCCAGTCCGAGGGGAACCGGCTCCACACCCTCCACGGCTGGACCGACTATCCCCTCACCGACGAGGGCCGCCGCCGAGGAGGACACCCTGCTGGCCGGCCACAACGGCTCCCTGACCCTGCTGCTGCCCCATCTGGGGCTGATGGAGCAGGCCCAGGCCCTCCAGCCCGGCTTCTTTTTCCGGCAGGGGGCCTATACCGCCATGGAGATCACGGGCGGCGGGGCCAGGCTGCTCCGCTTCAACCGCTGAGGGACTGTCAAAACCGCCGCTGGGCGCATAGACTGGCGTAAGTGCGATCTAAAAGCCGCTGCGGCGGCGGAATGGAGGGTTCTTATGCAGCTATGGCAGGACGGAGTGGTGGCGCTGCTGGCGGCTGTCGGCCTTGCGTCCCTGATGTGGATGGCGGTGCGGGCGGTGCTCTTTGCCGGTCCGCCCAGACGCCAGGGGGCGGTGGCTCTGGTCAGCGCCCGGGGGGACGGGGAGAGCCTGGAGGAGCAGGTCTGCCTGCTCGACCAGCTGCGCCGGGAGCAGGGGGGCATCGGCCTGATCCTGCTGGTGGACTGCGGCTTGACGGAGGAGGGGCGGCGGCTGTGCTCACTGCTGGCCCGGGAGGAGCGCAGGGTGGCCCTCTGCGCGCCGGAGGATATTGGCGGCTACCTCCCCTGAAATGACTACATACCAAGGAGAACGGCCTATGGAAGGGCGCTGCAGCGTCGACGGGACGATTCTGAATCTGATTTTCCAAAACGAGGAGAACGGCTATACCGTACTGCGCCTGGTGACGGGCGACGGGGAGGTGGTGACGGTGGTGGGCACCATCCCCTGCGCCGCGCCGGGGGAAAATCTCATTGTGACGGGCCGCTGGATGACCCACCCCACCCACGGCCAGCAGATCCAGGCCCAGCAGGTGGAGCGGCACATGCCCACCACCGAGGGCGACATTCTCTCCTACCTCTCCTCCGGCGTGGTGAAGGGCGTGGGCCCCGCCACGGCGGAGAAGCTGGTGGACCGGTTTGGGACAAACACCCTGCGGATTCTGGAGGAGGAGCCGGAACTGCTGCGGAAGGTAAAGGGCATCACGGAGCGGAAGGCCCGGGAGATCGCGGACAGCTACCGCTACCAGACCGGCATGCGCCGGCTGCTGGATTTTCTGGCGGTGAATGATCTGCCCCTCTCCCTGGCCCTCCGGCTCTACCGGCGCTACGGCATGGACGCCCTGGAGGCGGTGCGGGCAAACCCCTATCTGCTGGTGGACGAGGCCTACGGGGTGGACTTCTCCGTCATGGACGAGATTGCCCTGGCCATGGGGGTTTCAGGGGACAGCCGCCGCCGGGTGGAGGCAGCCGTCCTCTTTGAACTGAGCCACAACCTGGGCAACGGCCACGTGTTTTTGCCCCGGGACAAGCTGCTCTCCGCCGCAGGGCAGCTGATCGACTGCCCCACAGACACAGTGGAGGCGGCCCTGGACGGCCTGATGGACCGGGGGGCCGTACGCCAGGAGCGGGTGGGCAAGGTGGAGGCCTGCTACCTACGGCGGCTGTACGACGCGGAGACCCACGTGGCGGAGAAGCTGGAGGCAATGCTCCGCTTCCGTCCGGACCAGGGACGGCAGGTGGAGGCGCTCCTGGAGCGCATCCAGCGGGAGCAGGGCATCACTTATGCCGACGCCCAGCGCCGGGCGGTGGAACTGGCGGCGCAGCGGGGCGTGCTGTTGCTGACCGGCGGCCCCGGCACCGGCAAGACCACCTCCGTGCGGGGCATTGTGGCCATGCTGGACGGCCTGGGGCTGCGGACGCTGCTGCTGGCCCCCACGGGCCGGGCGGCCAAGCGGCTGGGAGAGCTGTGCTCCCGGGAGGCCCAGACCATCCACCGGTGCCTGGGGATGAGCTGGAACGAGGACACCGGCGAGCTGACCTTCCAGAAAAACGAGAAGGAGCCGCTGGAGGCCGAGGCGGTGATTGTGGACGAGATGAGCATGGTGGACCTGCCCCTGCTGGACGCCCTCCTCTCCGCCCTGCGACCGGACTGCCGCCTGGTGCTGGTGGGGGACCCGGACCAGCTGCCGTCGGTGGGGCCGGGGAATGTATTTTCCGACCTGATCCGCTCGGGCCGGGTGGAGACGGCGGCCCTGACGGAGATCTTCCGTCAGGCCCAGGCCAGCGCTATCATCCGGGCGGCCCACGCGGTGAACCAGGGGCAGCTGCCGGAACTGAAAAACGGCAGCCACAGCGATTTCTTCTTCATGCGCCGCCGGGACCCGCTGACGGCGGTGGACCTGGTGGTGGACCTGTGCCGCAAGCGCCTGCCGGAGAACATGGGGGTCCAGCCGGGCCAGATCCAGGTGCTCTGTCCCACCCGAAAGGGGGAGTGGGGCACCGGGGCGCTGAACCGGGCCCTCCAGGCGGCGCTGAATCCGCCCTCGGAGGAGAAGGGGGAGCGGCGCTTCGGCGACACCCTCTTCCGGGAGGGGGACCGGGTGATGCAGGTGAAAAACAACTACGACATGGGCTGGACGCGCGGCATGGAACACGGCCTGGGCGTGTTCAACGGCGACATTGGCTATATCGCCGCCGCCGACCCCCACGCCGAGGAACTGACCGTGGCCTTCGACGATGGCCGCGAGGCCCTCTACGCGCTGGCCGACCTCGAAGAACTGGAACTGGCTTACTGCGTGAGCGTCCACAAGAGTCAGGGCAGCGAGTTTGATGCGGTGGTCATGCCCATCACCGGCAGCAAGAGCAAGATGCACTACCGCAA
>USMP01000273.1 GCA_900555795.1 uncultured Eubacteriales bacterium | reverse complement strand
GGACGTTCCTCTGGCTCCCGGACCTGGCGATCAGGGCGGTTCTTCCAACATGGGTTGGTGGATCGCGGGCGGCGGAGTCCTTCTTCTCGTAGCCGGCGCGGCAGTGCTTCTGATCGTGATGAAGAAAAAGAAGGCAAAAAAGGACGCCCAGTGAGGCGTTCTAAAACCTAAGCAAAGATGGAACCCGCCTCTTTAGGAGGCGGGTTCCATCAATTATTTCAGGGGGAAAATGATATTCCCATTGTGGGCGTGGTGGCCCCCACGGTCCGGCGTGCGGTTGCCGCTACGCGGAACCGGCGGGTGGGCATGGTGGCCACCCGGGCTTCGGTTCGCAGCGGGGCCTATGAGCGGGCTTTCCGGGATGCGGACCCCTCGGTGGAGGTGTTCAGCCAGCCGTGCCCCCTCTTTGTTCCGCTGGTGGAGGAGGGGCGCTGCCGCCCCGGGGACGCGGTGGTGGAGATGGTGGCGGAGGAGTATCTCCGTCCCCTGCGGGAATTGGGGGTGGACACCCTGGTGCTGGGCTGTACCCACTACCCGCTGCTGGTGGATGTGATTGGCCGCGCCATGGGAGACGCTGTCACGCTGGTGGACGCCGGAGCGGAGTCTGCCCGGGCGGTGCAGGAACTGCTGCTCTCCGGGGGCGGCCTGGCTGACCGCCCCAGTGGAGAGGCTGTCTACTACACCAGCGATCAGGTGGTGGAATTTCAGCGCCTGGCCTCCCTCTTCCTGGGGGAGGACGTGGCGGGCCAGGCCCGGCACGTAGACATCTCCCGGTATTGATATGCTGGAGAAGAAGGTTATTATTTCCGTCCGGGGCGAGCAATACTATGATGGGGCCGACCCGGACGATGTGGAACTCATCAGCGAGGGCACGATGGCCATTGCCGATGATGGGGAGATCATTCTGGAGTACCAGGAGACGGAACTGACCGGTATGGTCGGCACCACCACGCGCTTTTCCATCCGGGGCGACATGGTGACCCTGACCCGGTTCGGCACAGTGTCCTCCCAGATGGTCTTTCAGAAGGGGCGGCAGCACAGTTCCCTTTTTGAGACCCCCTGGGGCACTCTGGTGGTGGACATCTCCACCTCCCGTTTGGCCCACCGGCTGGGGGAGCATGGCGGCATACTGGAAATCCAGTACACCATCGCCGTGGAACACCAGGTGACGGGCCGCAATCAATTTAAAATACGTGTACGAGAGACAGCGAGGTAAAAGCGATGATCAACATGAATCAGCAGGCCAAGGACCAGGTGCTGAACCTGACAAGGGCGGCCTATGCCGCCGCCGCAGAGGCGGGCAGCCTGCCTGCGGGTGTAGAGGTGCGCGCCAATGTGGAGATTCCCAAGGACCCCGCCAACGGCGACTATACCACCACCTTTGCGCTGGCCGCCGCCAAGGCCATGAAGCGCAGCCCCCGGGAGATTGCCTCCCTGCTGTTGGAGCACCTGGATCTGACAGGCAGCTTCTTTGCATCGGCGGAGATTGCCGGGGCGGGCTTCCTGAACTTCCGCCTGGCTCCCGGCTGGTACGCCGGCGTTCTCTCCGCTGTGGAGGCTGAGGGGCCGGACTATGGCCGTTCGGACACCTTGGCCGGCCAGAAAATTATGGTGGAGTTTGTCTCCGCCAACCCCACAGGTCCCATGCACATGGGCAATGCCCGGGGGGGCGTGCTGGGGGACACGCTGGCCTCCGTCCTCTCCGCCGCCGGGGCGGATGTGTGGCGGGAGTTCTATGTCAACGACGCCGGCAATCAGATTGAAAAGTTTGCCTCCTCGCTGGAGGCGCGCTATCTCCAGCTTCTGCTGGGGGAGGACGCCGTTCCCTTCCCGGAGGACGGCTACCACGGCGACGATATCAAGGATCTGGCCCGGGCCTTTTACGACCAGTACGGCGACCGCTATCAGAACACGGATACCGCCCAGCGCCACGCTGCTCTGGCCAAGTTCGGCCTGGAGCGGAATATTCCCAAGATGCAGGCGGATCTGCGCCGGTACAAGATTGAGTACGATCAGTGGTTTTTTGAGTCCTCCCTGCACGAGAGCGGCTATGTGGCGGACACCGTGGGGAAGCTGACAGAGCGGGGCTACACCTACGAGAAGGAGGGGGCCCTGTGGCTGGCCACCGCCCGTATTCTGGAGGAGAACTACCGTAAAGCCGGCAAGAGTGACAAGGATATTGCCAAGCTGGACCTGAAAGACGACGTGCTCCGCCGGGCCAATGGATTTTACACCTACTTTGCCGCCGATATTGCCTACCACCGCAACAAGTTTGAGCAGCGCGGCTTTGACCGGGTGATTAATATCTGGGGTGCGGACCACCACGGCCACGTGGCCCGGCTGAAGGGGGCCATGGACGCTCTGGGGCTGGACGGCAGCCGCCTGGATATTGTCCTGATGCAGCTGGTGAAGCTGCTGCGGGACGGGGAGGTGGTGCGTATGAGCAAGCGCACCGGCAAGGCCATCTCCCTGACGGATCTTCTGGACGAGGTGCCTGTGGACGCCGCCCGGTGGTTTTTCAACGCCAAGCCGGATACCCAAATGGATTTTGATTTGGGCCTGGCGGTCCGGGAGGACAGCGAGAATCCCATCTACTATGTGGAGTATGCCCACGCCCGGATCTGCAGCCTGCTGCGGAACCTGGCTGCGGAGGGTGCCGCTGTTCCCGCCATGGACGGGGTGGATATCTCCCTTCTCTCCGGGGAGACGGAGACCGCCCTTATCAAGCAGATTTCCCAATTCTGCGAGATTCTGCGCCTGGCGGCCCGGGACTATGACCCTAGCTATATCAACCGCTATCTGGTGGAATTGGCGGGCTGCTTCCACCGGTTCTATACGGTTTGCCATATCAAGGGGGAGGAGCGGGAATTGCTCCAGGCCCGGTTGA
>USMP01000272.1 GCA_900555795.1 uncultured Eubacteriales bacterium | reverse complement strand
CCAGCTGGTGGAGGGCCGCCTCCCCCGGAGTGAGGGCAATGGCATCCGCCCGGGCCACGCCGGTGAGGGCGGCCAGAGCGACCGCAGACACAAGGAACAGAGTCAGCATTCGTTTCATAAAATTTTCATCCTTCTTTCTATATCGGGCGGCGCCGCCTTGCGGCCCCCTCGGGCCTGTGCTATACTGTAGGAACATTGGTACCATCCTCTGCCGCCGGGACCTACAAAAGGCAGAGCAGGCAGCCGGCTCCATAGGAGAAGGCATTGGCCAGCAGGGCGAACAGGAGGGGCCGGCGCAGCTGCTCTGAGCAGCCGCGGAAGCATAGCCACTCCACGGCCACGGCGGCGCTCTCCAGCACCAGCGCCGCCAGCCACCGGGGACAGCCCCACAGGCCCGCGGCGGTATGGTAGAGCAGCACCGCCGGCGGATTTGTCAGCAGGTTCACCAGCGCCACCAGAGCCAGTTCCCGCCGTCCCCGCAGGCCCCAGGCCAGGGCAAAGCCCTCCTCCAGCACCACCGTCAGCGTCAGGGACACCCCCAGGATGGTCAGCATGCCGCCGCCTCCCTTCCCAGGGCCGGGTACAGCAGCGCCAGGCTCAGCGCCGCCGCCCCGGCATAGTGCGCCGGGCCGGTGAGCAGGTTGGGCCAGCCCATGGCCGAGGGCAGATAACCCAAAAACAGGCCGAACGTAAGAAAGCCGAAAGCGAAGCCCTTGGCGCCCGGCAGCAGCCGGGCCGCCGCCCACAGGGTAATGGGCATGGTCATGTTGAAAAGAAACACCGCCAGCGTCCCCGGCAGCGGCAGGGCGGAGGCCAGGTACAGCGCCGAGGCCATCCCCAGGGACCAGGCGCAGGCGCGCCGGGGGCCCAGCCGGTCCATCAGAAAGCCCCCTGCCGCCTTTCCCAGCACCAGCGCCGCCGTCAGGCACCACCCCCACCAGCCGCTCCTCCAGGAGAAGGACTGGTTCAGTCCCATGTAGGACCGGAGCACCACCACCAGGAGCAGCGGCACCAGGGTGGCATATCCCCCCGGGGCGGCCAGGTCCGCCGCCGGGTTGCCGCTGGGCCCCCGCCGCAGGCGCCAAATAGCCGCCGCCAGAGCCAGGAGCACCGCCGGCCCCAGCCACAGGGCCTCTGCCCTTCCCCGCCCCCAAAGGGTGCCCAGGCAGAGTCCCAGCGCGCCGGGGGATACGAATATTCCCAGCGCGGCGGCCCGGCTGCCGCTGCCGTTCAGCACATCCACGCCGCCCCCCAGGTGAAATAGTGCGTTGCCACCCCCCGCCGCCACGGCGGTCAGCAGGGGCAGGGGGGATAGATAGGCCAGCGCCACCAGGCAGCACCCACCGGCGGCCAGACAGCCGTTCCGGTCCAGCCGGTCCGCCGTCAGACCCAGGGGCATTTGCAGGGCGAAGGCGCAGAAGTTGTAGAGCAGCAGGGCCAGGGCAAAGCCCGGGGACCCCCGCAGGGTGCCGAAGAGGAGCAGGGCGCAGCTCAGATCCACCCAGAAGTGGGCCAGGCTGTACAGGGCCAGAACCGGCCTGGGGACCATGGGATCACCTCCGTGAAATACTGGGAGCCTTCTGTTTGTGCAGACGCAGCGACGGGGGAAAATGTGCCGCGTGCCGGTAAAAATTCAGAAAAAACAGCGGGGCGGCCCCGCGGAGTGAGCGCCCGGGGCGTCGCCCCTTTGGGGATCGCCCGGGCAGGGGGGCCGGCAGCCCGTCCGGGGCCCGGGCTGTCACCCATGCGTATGGACGAAGGAGGAGAGGGACTATGGACAGTGGGGAGCGGCGGCAGATGCTTCTGGCCCGGCAGTATCTGACCGCTTCGGCGGAGGGGGCCGGGCAGGTCTGCAGCGATCTCAACGGACTCCAGGCCCAGCTGTTTTCTTATACCCGGCTGTCCCTGGCCGCCCGGCTGGGCGGAGCGCTGCCCGGCCGCTGGGAGGCGGGGCTCTGCAAAACCTGGACAGTGCGGGGCACACTGCACCTGGTGACTGCCGCCGACCTCCCGGTATACCTGCACCGGGACCGGCGGCGGTTCCTCCGACCGGTGGATCAGTTCGCAGGGGACGAACTGGCGTCGGCGGAGCGAAAAGCCTGCTTTGCCCAGGTAATCCTGGACAGTGTGGACCGGGGGGCTGACAGCCGGGAGTCCCTCCGTCTGGCCTGCCGGAGCGCCGGCATGACGGCGGAGGAGGAGCGGAGCCTGTTTGACGGCTGGGGCGGCTTGCTCCGGGCCATGGCGGAGGCCGGCCCACGGAGGAAAAGCGGTTTTTCCGCTGCCCGCCCTTCGTCCCCCTGGACCGGGAATCCGCACTTTTGGAGCAGGCCCGGCGGTACTTCACCCACTTCGGCCCCGCCACCATCCGGGACGCCGCCTATTTCTTCGCCCTGCCCCAGGGGCAGATCCGGGCTCTGCTGGAGCATCTGCCGGTAGAGGCGGGGGTGTGGCAGGGACAGGACTGCTTTTGGATCGACGACGGCCGCCGGAACTTCCCCGCCGTGCCGGAGTGCCTGCTGCTGGCGGGGTTTGACCCGCTGCTGCTGGGCTTTGCAAAAAAGGAGGGCCTGTTTGTGCCGCCGGAGTTCCTGCGGGGGGTGTTCTCCCCGGCGGGGATGGTGCTGCCCTGGCTGCTGGTGGAGGGCCAGGGGGCAGCCCGGTGGAAGCGGCGGGGCGGAACCGTGTCCGTGTCCCCCTTCCGGATATTTACCCCCCGGCAGCGCCGGGCGGCGGAGGAGGAGATTCTCCGGCGGCTGCCGGAGACACGGCATATCCTTTGGCAATGACGCGCCCCAGGCGGATTCAGCGGACTGCCAGGCCCTCCCCGGCAAAGCAGAAAAAGGCGGCGGCGTCCAGTGTGATATGCTCCCTTTAAAGTAGACAGCGGAAA
>USMP01000271.1 GCA_900555795.1 uncultured Eubacteriales bacterium | reverse complement strand
TATTTTTTCTCCCCCGGTAGAACCGGGGGTTTATTTCCACGCCTTAAGGCACCAAGAAAACGAGGGGACGCACATTAAGTGCGTCCCCTCGTTTTATTCCCTCGCATATTGCGGCAGCCTTTCGGGGCCCGTCAAAGCTTCGCCCCTTCTTCCGCTATTCCGCCGCGATTCCCGTATACACCTTGAACCACTTATAGGGCTCCGGATTGAAGGCACGGGCGGTGGAGCCCCGGGACGCCAGTACGGCGTTCACCTTCTGAAAATACAAATTCAAATCCTCGTCGGAGGCCCGGGCGTTATTCTGGTGCAGCGGCAGGATAAACTGGGCGCCGATAGCTTCCAGCTGCCGGGCATATTCCTCCGGCGGATAAGAGCGGATACGGTGGCGCAGCAGCAGGTTGGGGTGCTTCTCAGCCACATGGCGGGCATGCATGTCAAAATCCTTTCCTGCTGTGAAATCAATACGGAAGTTATTCTGCGTCGTCAGCAGGAAATTCAGATTATACATGCTGCCCATGGGCATCAATTCATTGGGCACATCGGGCATCCCCATCATGCGGTAGGCCTTCTGCTCATCGGCCGGCCGGTTAAACCGCCCCTCCCGGAAGCCCCGGGTGTCGTGGGCACTGGGATACACATCCAATGTGAAATCCTCAAAATAGTAGCTGTTGCCGGGATACAGGGGATAGATGGCCTGGCAGGGAATCTGGAAGGTCTTGGCCAGTTCCAGCGCGCAGGCCCCGTGGACCAGCACCCGGCCCCGGAACCGCTCCCACAGCTGCCCCACCAGATTACAGTGATCGCCGTGGACATGGTTGAGAATGATGTAGTCCGCACCGGTAAACTCCTCCACAGAGAAGCCGCTGGAGCCATAGACCTTCCCCTCCCCCGCCATTGCCTCCGGCTGATCGCCATAGAAGGATTTATCCAGGTAGAAGGGGTCTGTGACCACCACCGCCCCGTTGGGCAGGACCATCTCATAGCACTGCACGGAAATCCAGCGCAGCTTCACCGCAAGGGACTCCTCCCGTTGTACATAGGGTTCCGCCAAATCAATACACCTCACTTTTCATTTGTCATTCCGGGTTATAAAATCAGGACTCAGCCGGGAAACGCGGGGAAAATCGTCATCGTCCAGGCCACCGATACCACGGCAATGATAATAGCCGGCAGCCACCCCTGCTTCATGAGGGACTTGATGTCATAGCCTCCGGCGCCCATCATCATGGGGACTGTGCCCGTGGCCATGGGGGTCATATAGGCGGTCAAAGACGCGGCCTGGACCAGCACTAGCGGCCCCAGGGGGCTGACACCCAGAGCCTTGCAGCCAATAATGACAATGGGAATAAAAATATTGCTGACGCTCTGGTTCTGCATGACCTGGGTAAGAATAAAGGGGGCCAGGAAGAAAATCAGGCCAATCACATATCCGTTGTGCACGCCGCCCACCAGAGCGGATATCCAGCTGCCGATCAGGTCGCCGGCGCCTGTGGCCGTCAGGGCCGCCCCCATGGCCAGCGCGCCGATGTACATGCACACTACCCGCAGAGGCAGGGCATCCTGAGCCTCCCGGGGCGTCAGCACACCGGAAGCCACCATGATAACAGCACCAGCCAGGGTAATCTGCCAACTCTCCACCGGCAGCAGGCTCTGGAAGATCAGTCCGCCTGTCACCAGCACAAAGGTTCCCAGTCCAATCCACTCCCGGACCGGACTCAGCGGCTCCTTCTCCTTGCCGCCCTTTCCCCTGACCTCGGCCAGAGGAATAGGGGGTGTATCCGGAGCAAACTTCGGCGCCACCAGAATGGCATACAGAAGAATCGCCACCAGCACAGGGATGCGGGCTTTGAAGAAGTCCAGAATCTGGAACTGCTCCACCACCTCAAAGCTGGCCAGATAGCCGTTCATGGTCGCATAGGTGGTGGCGCCGGAGCCAACCGGCAGCACTGCGCAGGTAGAAACAGAGACAAAACCAACCGGGAAAATGGCCTTGGAGGGGCTGATATTCAACTCACTGCACATGGCCAGCACCATGGGATACACAATGCCGAATACCGCCATGGGGCTGGGGATGAACTGGGAGAGGAGACAGGTGATCAGAATAAAGCCGGCCAGCATCTTTCGGAAGGAACCGCCGCCTACCCGATAGAGCAGATGGGTCATTTTCTTCACAGCCTGGGTCCGGTTAAAGCCCGCCGCTACCACAAACATGCTGATAATCAGGACGGTATTGGCTTTTCCAAAGCCACCTAGGGCAGTCTTGGCGTCCAGGCAGCCCGTAAGTACCAGCAGCAGCAGTGCCGCCAAAGCTGTAGCCCCCATGGGCAGTTTCAGTTTATCATAGAAAATATAGCCCAGGATCATCAACAGGAAAATGCCGAAACAAATCGCTACTTGACTCATACAACACACCTCCAATACATTTGACGCACCGTCTGCGTCCCCGGAACACCCCGGCGTTCCCTCCGCAGTTTCCAACAAAACGCACAACAGAACGTGTACTTTCAGTATACTGACTTGTCGAAAAAAGAAAAATACAGAAAACATTTACAGGCATAATAAATTTATTATGCCTGCACATAAAAAGAAAGCCGGGCAAATGCCCGGCTTTCCCATGGGGATTTGCGTCCTGCCGATCTCAGTTCATATATGCCCGGTGGAACACCTTTTTCCCCTTTTTGATAATTACGCCGTCCCCCAGGAACATCTCGCAGCCAAACTTCCGGTCGATATCGCCGATCTTCTCATCGTTGACAGCCACGCCGCCCTGCTGCACCAGGCGGCGGGCTTCCGAGCGGGAGGGCGTCAGGCCGCACTTGACCATCAAATCCAGCAGCGCGATTTTTCCGTCGGTCAAGTCGTCGGAGGCGAGTCCGGTGGCGGGCACATTGGACTTATCTCCGCCCTGGGCAAAGAGGGCGCG
>USMP01000270.1 GCA_900555795.1 uncultured Eubacteriales bacterium | reverse complement strand
CGCCGCCGGTTTGAAAGAGGATGAGGGCCACCCGGTCCGGGTCGTACTTCCCGCTCTGGAGGGCGTCGATAAACTGGCCGATGACCAGAATGGCGGGGTAGCAGGTGTCGTTATGGACGTATTTCAGCCCCGTCTCCGCGATTTTGGGGCCGCTGGTCTCCAGCAGTTCCACATGATAGCCCACCTGCTCCATCACCTTGCCAATGAGTTTGAAGTGCATTGGCAGCATGTTGGGCACCAGGATGGTGTGGGTAGCCTTCATCTCCCTGGTAAAAACCACATAGCCCTTGTTCTGGTCTGTCACTCCCTCACACTCCCTTCTCCTCCAGCGCGCCGATCAGGCTCCGCAGCCGGATCTTTACCGCCCCCAGGTTGGTAATCTCGTCAATTTTGATCTGGGTATAGAGTTTTCCGCCCTCCTCCAGGATGCGGCGGACCTCGTCAGTGGTAATGGCGTCCACCCCACAGCCGAAGCTGACCAGCTGCACCAGCTGGGTATCCCGGTGGAGGCAGGCATAGCGGGCGGCACGATAGAGCCGGGCATGGTAGGTCCACTGGTTCAGGACGTGCACGCTTACCGGCTCCGCCAAATGGGAGACGCTGTCCTCGCTGACCACCACAAACCCCAGGGACGCCGCCAGCTGATCGATGCCGTGGCCGATCTCCGGGTCGATATGGTAAGGCCGGCCCGCCAGGATCATGATCCGCCTCCCGTGGGCGCGGGCCCAGTTCAGCGCCTCCTCCCCCTGCCGGCGCACCTGCGCCATGTGGGCCTCGTAAGCGGCAAAGCCGGCGTCCACCGCCTGGCGCACCTCTCTTTTGGTCACACCCGGGAATACCGGCGACAGGCAGGCGCAGAGTTCCTTTGCCAGTTCCCGGCGGTTATTGATGTTCAAAAACGGGCAGAGAAACCTGGTCTGCTTCAAATCGTCCATATTGCCCCGGAGCAGTTCCCCGTAATAGGCCACCACCGGACAGTTGTAGTGGTTGTCGCTCTCCCCCTCGTCCACATTGTAGGTGAGGCTGGGGTAGAAGATGGCATCCACCCCCTTCTCCAGCAGCAGTTCCATGTGCCCGTGCATAATCTTGGCGGGGTAGCAGGCGGTATCCGAGGGGATGGAGAACTGGCCCTTCTCGTAGATGCGCCGGCTGGAGGGACCGCTGACCTCCACCCGGAAGCCCAGGTTGGTGAAAAAGGCGTGCCAAAGGGGCAGCAGTTCATACATCCCCAGCGCCAGGGGAAGGCCCACCGATCCCCGGATCTCCGGCCCCGGCTGGAGCGCAGCCAGGGCGGAGCGCTTCCAAGCGTAGAGGTTGGGAGCCTCCTCCCCCCTCTCCAGGCCAAGGCCCCTCTGGCACTGATTGCCGGAGATGAACTTTTTTCCGACGCCAAAGCTGTTCACTGTCAGGCGGCAGTGATTGGTGCAGCCCTGGCAGGTCGCCGCCTTGGCCGTGTGGGTAAATTTTTTCAGGCCCTCCGGTGTAATCAGGTCACAGGCGGCGATTCCCGCCTCCATGGCGTACAGCGCCGCGCCGTAGGCCCCCATGAGCCCGGCGATGGCGGGGCGGATCACAGGCCTGCCCAGCTCCTGCTCAAAGGCCCGAAGGACGGCGTCGTTATAAAAGGTCCCCCCCTGCACCACCACATGCTCCCCCAGTTCATCAACAGAACCGGCGCGGATGACCTTATAGATGGCGTTCTTCACCACAGAGACGGAGAGCCCCGCCGAGATGTCCTCCACTGTGGCCCCGTCCTTCTGGGACTGCTTCACGGAGGAGTTCATAAATACGGTGCACCGGGAGCCCAGATTCACCGGGGCCCTGGCGTGGAGCCCCTTCTCCGCGAAGTCCGCCACGCCGCAGCCCATGGAGCGGGCAAAGGTCTCGATAAAGGAGCCGCAGCCGGAGGAGCAGGCCTCGTTGAGCATAATGGAGTCAATGGCCCCGTTTTTAATTTTAAAGCACTTGATATCCTGTCCGCCGATATCCAGAATAAAGTCCACCTGGGGGCAGAAGTGCTTGGCGGCGGTGTAGTGGGCAATGGTCTCCACCACCCCCCGGTCCACACCGAAGGCCGCCTGGATGAGTTCCTCCCCGTAGCCGGTGACGGCGCTGCCGCAAATCCGGACCCGGCCGGCGCAGAGTTCGTAGATTTTCTCCAGCTGCTCCTTCACAATCTGCACCGGGTTGCCCCGGTTGGAGGCATAATAGGTGTAGAGCAGTTCCTTGTCCCGGCTGAGGAGGGCCACCTTGGTGGTGGTGCTGCCGCAGTCGATGCCCAGCCAGGCGTCGCCGGCGTATGTAGCCAGTTCCCGCCGGGCCACGTCCGCCGCGGCGTGGCGGAACCGGAAGGCGTCGTAGTCCGCCTGGGAGGCGAAAAGGGGCGGTAGCAGGTTGGTCTCGCTGCGCACCGGGGCGCTGTCCCGGACGCGCCGGCAAAGTTCCTCCATGGTAAAGCTTCCGCCGGCCGCGGCCCCATAGAGGGCAGCTCCCATGGCCACGGCGAACCGGCCGTATTCCGGAAACACGGAACCGCATCGTTCAAGGAATACGCGCCGTTCTCACTCAAAATAAAAAATTCTCGCATGAAAAAACTATTCCGAACCCTGTTTGCCGCAGCCCTGTGCTGTCTGACATTCAAGGCGACAGACGCCTGCACCAACTTCATCATCACCCGGGGAGCCTCCTCGGACGGCTCGGTGATGGTCTCCTACGCCGCCGACTCCCACCAGCTCGGCACGCGCGAGATATGCAATGTCCATGCCCTTGAGCAGTTCGACGCCGGAGATAGTCCCATAGCGGCTGGGGTCTTTGCCCTTGGGGGAGGTAGCGGTTTTTTCGCCGGGCAGGGTGGTCGGAGCCATCTGGCCGCCGGTCATGCCAAAGACGCTGTTGTTGATAACTATCACGCATATGTTGTCGTT
>USMP01000269.1 GCA_900555795.1 uncultured Eubacteriales bacterium | reverse complement strand
GCGTACAGGGCGGCGCAGGTGACCAGATCCATCTTCCAGGTGATCTCGTTGGGGGCGTGGGCCTGGCTCTCGGCACCGGGGCCGAAGCCCACGCAGGGGATGCCGTAGCGGCCCTGGATGGAGACACCGTTGGTGGAGAAGGTCCACTTGTCGATGAGGGGGCGATTCCGCTTCTCCATGGCGTCGGGGTGGCCGATGCGGGCTTCGCCGTAGAGGGCCTTGTGGGCGTCGGCCAGGGCCTGGACGTGGGGGGCGGTCTCCTTGTTGATCCAGGTGGGGAAGTAGCACTCCGTCTCGTACTTCAGACCGGTCCAGGCGGGCCGGTCGTACATGTACATGCTCACCTTCACGTCCTCGCCGTACTTTTGGCAGGCGGGCAGATTGCGGATTTCCTCCAGGCAGCTGTCCCAGGTCTCGCCGGCGGTCATGCGCCGGTCGATGGAGATGGCGCAGCTGTCAGCCACGGCGCAGCGGCTGGGGGAGGTATAGAAGATCTGGCTGACGGTGCAGGTGCCCCGGCCCAGGAACCGGGCGTCCTCGTAGTGCTCCGGGTTATACTGGGGGTTCAGCATCTTCACAAGGCCCTTGATCTCGGTGCCTTCGTCGTCGTCGTTCTCATTGAGGGAGCGGACTTCCCGGATGATGTCAGCCATCTTGTATATGGCGTTGTCGCCGCGCTCCGGGGCGCTGCCGTGGCAGCTGACGCCCTTTACATCCACCCGGATTTCCATACGGCCCCGGTGGCCCCGGTAGATGCCGCCATCGGTGGGCTCCGTGGATACCACGAACTCGGGGGTGATGCCGTCCTCGTTGTGGATGTACTGCCAGCACAGGCCGTCGCAGTCCTCCTCCTGGACGGTGGCCGCCACCAGGATCTTGTAGCCGGCGGGGATCAGGTCCAGATCCTTCATAATCTTGGCGCCGTATACTGCGCTCACCACGCCGCCCTCCTGGTCGGAGCCGCCCCGGCCGTAAATTACCTCGTCGGTCTCATAGCCCTGGTAGGGGTCCTGGGTCCAGTTGGCGATGTTGCCGATGCCCACGGTGTCGATGTGGCCGTCAAAAGCGATGATCTTGTCGCCGGTGCCCATCCAGCCCAGTGCGTTGCCCTCGGGGTCGATTTCCGCCTTGTCAAAGCCCAGCCGCTCCATCTCCAGGATGGTGCGCTTGATGACGCCCTCCTCCTCGCAACTCTCGCTGGGGATGGCGATCAGGTCGCGCAGGAACTTCGTCATGTCGGCCTTGTAGCCCTCGGCTGCCTGTTTAATCGCTTCAAAATTCATGGTGCGGTCCCTCCATACCTATTATTGCTTACTTCTATCATAACATAGAATGTTCTGATGTCAAACAAAATTTTTGAAAACCTAAAAAATATTCTGAAAAACCATTGCAATATGCGGCGGATGCTGGTATGATGGGTGTAACAGGAAACGCTTTTACGGAGGTGACGGGGCTTTGGAGGCCAATCGACTGGAAATGCTCAAGCAGCTGGCGGGGGCGCTGGCGGCGCAGTTTGGACCCAACTGTGAGGTGGTGATCCATGACCTGGCGGCGCAGAACGCGGAGCACCCCATTGTACATATTGAGAACGGGCACGTGTCCGGCCGCAAGGTGGGGGACGGCCCCTCCAAGGTGGTCTTGGACCACATGCTGCGGGGAGAGGAGGACCCGGAGGACCATCTGGCCTATCTGACCCGGACGCCGGACGGCAAGATCCTGAAATCCTCCACAATCTATATCCGGGGCAGTAAGGGGAAGGTGACGGCCATCCTCTCCATCAACTACGACATCTCCGCTCTGCTGATGGTGGACAGCGCCATCAGCGGCCTCGTCAGCACCCCTGGCAGCGACCGGGAAGACCAGGAGCGCATCACCATCGTCAACGTCAACGACCTGCTGGAGGATCTGATTGAGCAGAGCGTGGCGCTGGTGGGCAAGCCGGTGGCGCTGATGAACAAGGACGACAAGGTGCGGGCCATCCAGTTTTTGAGCCAGCACGGGGCGTTTCTCATCACCAAGAGCGGCGACAAGGTGGCAAAGTACTTCGGTATTTCCAAGTATACATTATATTCCTATATTGATTCAAAACAGGAGGAGAAGCGGCATGAGTAAGATTGACCTGAGCATCCACCGGGAGGCGCTGGAGCGGAACATTGCCAAGGCAAAGGAGAACGGCGTCATCATCCCCACCATTGCCCAGATGCAGAACCCCGAGACCATTCCTGAGAAGATCCAGGCGAAGCTGAAGGACGTGGGCCTGTGGGACGTAAACCCCCTGAACCTGTTCCGCATCACCTGGAAGAACGAGGCCAAGGAGTTCGGCGGCCTGTTCCAGAAGGTGCCCAACTATGTGGAGATCCCCTCCAGCCTCTCCGGCGTCCCCTGCCGCATCATCGCCATGGCGGGCAAGTGGTTCCCTACAGGCTGCCACAAGGTGGGCGCCAGCTTCGGCTGCCTGGCTCCCCGTCTTGTCACCGGCCAGTTCGACGCCACCTACCACCACGCCGTGTGGCCCTCCACCGGCAACTACTGCCGGGGCGGCGCCTTCAACAGCAAGCTGCTGGCCTGCGACAGCGTGGCCATCCTGCCCGCCGAGATGAGCAAGGAGCGGTTTGAGTGGCTCTCCAAGATTGCCGGCCAGGTCATCGCCACCCCCGGCTGCGAGAGCAACGTGAAGGAGATCTTTGACAAGACCTGGGAGCTGAAGCAGGACCCCTCGATGATGATCTTCAACCAGTTTGAGGAGATGGGCAACCCCCTGTGGCACTACAATGTCACCGGTACCGCCCTGGCGGACCTCTTTGAGGCTGTGAAGAACCCCGGCGACAGCTTCGCCGGCGCCTGCTTCACCTCCGGCTCCGCCGGCACCATGAGCGCCGGGGATCTGCTGAAGGAGCGGTATCCCCACCTGAAGCTGGCGGTGGGCGAGGCGCTCC
>USMP01000268.1 GCA_900555795.1 uncultured Eubacteriales bacterium | reverse complement strand
CGCACTGCGCCGATGTGCTCCATCACCAGCACGTTTCTCTCCTCTGTAGTCATGGCCGCTCTATCCTTTCTCAAACTCCGGACACGCCAGCACCCGGTAGCTCTCCACGCCGCAGGTCCGATGCCTGCGGCTTTCCTTCTGGATTAGCAGGTCACGCCGCTCCGCGATCCACCCCTTCACCGGCTCGTGGGGCCGCTCGCTCCAGCTGCACCCAGCCCCCGTCTCCGGGCTCGGCACCGCGTTCCGGCAGTACCAGCACAGCGACACCGCCGCCGGCCGCCCCGCATACGTCCGCGCCTTACGCGGCCGCCCACGCTTTTTCCCCGCCATCTCCCGGCCCCTTCCTTCTGCTGTTTCTTTGTGGTATGCTCTCCCTAGAGGGGAGGTGATGATGATGTCTGAACACAATGGGAAACACGATTATGATGGGATCGGGACTCCGCTGGAATTGGGGAAAGAGCCGCCCACTTTCTCCGATGAAGACCTTGCCGGGATCGTGCTTGGCCGTCCGGATCCCCGCGATCTGTCTCAATTGGCGCAGTCGTCGGAGCGGATCGAGCGGCAACTTCTCCGAGAATCCGAGGAGCGGAAAGCGGCCGATGAACAAAACCGCCGCGAAAACAGGAAATGGAATATCGCAGCACTGATTGCTTCTTTGTTTGGTGGTGCTGTAGGGAGTCTATTGCTCCAATGGCTAAACGCTGCATGGCCCTCAGTTTGCGAATGGTTCACAAAACTCTCACAATGAGAGCGGTAACGAAACCCGCCGCCATGGCGATGAAAAAGAATGCAACGGGATGCCGTTTGCTTTCCAGCCATTCATCTAGCCTTGTAGGATGCTTTTCCTCTGGGGGGCATCTTTTATCTGGCATACACATGCTCCTTTCATTTTTGGAAACTTAGTCGAGAAGTGCCGCCGTCTGCCCGGCGGCGCTTTTCATGCTTTGAGGTGTTGGCGCCTATTCATCTTCTGCCGCAGCGCCCGGAAGCGGTTGGCTTGTCGGAGGCACCATCTTGGCTTCTTCTGACATCCGAGCCTTGCGCTCCGCACAGCCATATACCCCAGCGCGATCTCCAGATCCTTGAGCTGCGCCTCGGTCAGCTCCAGTGCGATCCGGGATCGCAGCGGATGCTTCAGCCACTCCCAGAGAGCTCCCAGCCGTGTGAATGGCACCTTGATCCCGCCGGACGGCTGGTCCTCCCACGTCTTGAGGTAGAGCTCTCTTGACCATGCCAGCAGGGCGCTGGCCTCAGATGAGGCCCCGCGCCGGCTCCGCATGAACCCGTACCCAAACACCGCGTCGGCGATGATGCTCAGTGCCCCGCGGCTCACCGCGATTGTGACGGTTCCAGTCCCTTTCATTCCTGCACCACCTCTCTCGGCCTGCCATCGGGCCAGTGGCCCCAAGTGGACCAGTCCCACTCAATGCTCCCGTCCTCGTACAGACAGATGCCGTGCGCCAGCAGTGTCCAGCCGTCGCTCACCCGCTCCAGCACCACCACACCTGGCCCCGCGTTCTCCAGGCACAAGTAGTCCCACCCATTCCGGTTCCGGTACACCTCTCCCACCGTCAGCTCCTGTACTCGTACCATCTTCGCCCTCCTTTCGGCTCCTTTTGTCTTGTTTTAGGTACGTCCGTTGTGGTATACTCACCTTGTCCCCGCTGTAATAATTTAGGGACAGTATTAGTATAACTCATTTTAACGAGTTGTCAAGGAGAACTACTCATTTTTTTGTGTTCTCAGGAGGGACATCCATGTTCTACGAGAATCTAACTGCTGTTTGTAGAGAGCGAGGGACTACACCGACAACAGCCCTCAAAGCGTGTGGATTTGCAACAGGCAGCTTAGGCGGCTGGAAAAAAGGGAAGTGGCCAAACTCGGAAATAGTAGTAGCACTTGCGGCTCATTTAAATGTGTCAACTGATCGTCTTCTAATAGGTGATGATGCTAAAAAGACACCCCCCACCGAAGTCAGAGGAATTAGTGATGAGGGCCTGGAAATCGGAGCTCTCTGGGATCAGCTTGATAAGCCCGGACAGGCTATTATCCAGGGTAAGATCTACGAGAGATTGGAGGGCTCCGGTGACGCGGATCATGCCGATGGACGCGGTTTGAAACGGGCGTGATAACGCACCTCGTTCTGCTCCCTGGGCGCGATGAATAAGAATGAATATTATTCATATTTTTGCATATAAAAAAGCGTAAAAAGGGGAGGGCCGCCGCTGTCGTTGCGGCTGACCCTCCCTCTTGGTTTTGCCCAAAATCCCTGTGTTTGCAGTGGTTTCGTGTCTTTTCCCACCTTTGGCGCAATACCCGGCGCAATCGGCGCAATCCGCCGTTATTTCTGCGCCCCGCGCTGCCGTGGCCGGCTCGCTCGCGCCCGACGCGGAAAACCCAGTGTTTCCAATGCCTCCCGCCGTTTGCAACATCGAAATAACGCCCATAACGCCCGCCGTTAAACACTGCCGTTACGAAGCGTTATGAATACAAAAAGCCGCCCGATGGGCCCCGCGCCGCCGTCCTCGTTGACGAAGAAAGTGCGCGGCCCCGTCGTGGCGGCCTTCTCATGCTCGTTCGCTGTTTCCCTTGATATGACTGGCTTTCCCGGCCTTTCCTGGTCTCACTTTTTCCATCCCTCTCTTTGACACGGATTCTGTTACGTGACACCAATCTGGCCCAAAACATAGGCGCCGGTAAGAAACTGCTCCACCACGTCCGGTCTTGGATCAGGGGAAAACAGGCTGTTCAAGTCTGCAGCCAGCAGCGCCTCCGCACCTTTTGTGTAGGTCTCATGCCGCAGCGCCTCATATGCCTGATAACCGCCCTGGAAGAGCTGCTCCTTATCCTCAAAATTATGAAGGAATTGGCGGCACCGCACATCCATCTTCCCATCCGCCACATTACTATGGTTCATCCGCAGGTGCTTGGCGTAGGTCA
>USMP01000267.1 GCA_900555795.1 uncultured Eubacteriales bacterium | reverse complement strand
TTTCCGGTCGCGGGTCATCAGTTCATGTATGACCGCATGCGGGTCCTTCCCCTGATAAAGCACCTGGTAGGCCGCCTCCGTGATGGGCATCTCCACCTGCGCCTTTTCTGCCAGCGCTTTGGCAGTGGCGGCGGCATAGTAACCCTCCACTACGGCGCCGATCTCCTGGACCGCCTGCCGGGTCGGCGTACCCTGTCCGATCAGGATCCCGCAGCGGCGATTTCGGGAGTGCATGGAAGTACAGGTGACGATCAGGTCCCCCACCCCGGAGAGTCCCGCAAAGGTCTCCCTGCGTCCGCCCATCGCCACGCCCAGCCGGGCGATCTCGGTCAATCCGCGGGTCATCAGCGCCGCTTTGGTATTGTCTCCAAAGCCCATTCCATCACAGATCCCGGCACACAGGGCGATGACATTTTTCAGCGCCGCGCCCAACTCCACACCCATCACGTCCGTGTTGGTGTAGACCCGGAACCGGGGGCTCATAAACACATCCTGCACCAGTTCCGCCGCCTCCATATGGCGGGAGGCGGCCACGCAGCCCGTGGGAACCCGGCGCCCCACCTCCTCCGCGTGAGACGGGCCGGAGAGAGCCACCACCGGGCACTTGTCCCCGATCTCCTCCTCAATCACCTGGGTCAGACACAGCGCCGTGTCCTTTTCAATGCCCTTGGCCACGGAGACCACCACGGTGCCGGGGCGCAGATGGGGCGCCACGTTCCGGGCGGTGGCCCGGACGGCAAAAGACGGGGTGGCCAGCACCACTAGGCCGCTGTCCGCCACAGCATCAAAACTCGTGGTGATGTGCAGCGCCGCCGGCAGAAGCACCCCCTTGAGCATGGGGTTCTCCCCCGTTTGGCGCAGGCACTCCGCCTCCTCCTCCCGGAAAGACCAAAGTGTCACGTCGTTTCCGTTGTCCAGCAGCAGCAAAGCCAAGGCCGTTCCCCAGGCACCGCTGCCCAGAACCGTGATTTTCATCGCAAAACGCCTCCCATACCAGTTTATTTTTCCTTTTTCCTGAAATGGAACTTGCTCTCCGTGCCGCTGAGCAGGCGGCGGATATTCCCCCGGTGCTGCCACAGAATCAATCCGCCGCAGACGGCGGAGGCCGCCAGGATCGGCAGGCTGCGGAACACGTACCAACTCACCACCGGGAAGCTGAGGCCCGCCCAGCAGGAGCCCAGGGATACATACTTGGTGGCGGCGGCCAGAAGCAAAAAGCCACCCCACACCACCAGCGCCACCCGCCAATCAATCATAATGGCGATGGTGCCGCCGGAGAGAATGCCCTTGCCCCCCTTGAAATGAAACATAATGGGGAACATATGGCCGATCATGCAGAACATCCCCGCCCAATACTTGCTGAAGGCCCACCAGCCCATGGGCCAGCCCACCAGCGCCATGCCAAGCAGCACCGCCAGCACCGCCTTCAGCACATCCGTCAGGACCACCACGGCGGTCAGCGGGCCGCCAAAGGTGCGGTAAAAGTTGGTGAGCCCCGCATTGCCGCTGCCGTGGCCCCGCACATCATCCCGCAGAATATACTTGGACACAATCACCGCTCCGTTGAAGCAGCCCAGAAAGTAGCCGCCTGCTGCGGCAATCAGCAGCCGCCCGGCAACCGCCGCCGTCTCCCATGCCATGCCCGCTCAGTCCTCCTTATCGCCCTTTTGGCGAATTGTCATACGGATCGGCGTCCCCTCCAGGCCGAACACGCTGCGAATCTGGTTTTCCAGATAGCGCTGGTAGGAAAAGTGGAACAGCCGCGCATCGTTGCAGAAACACACAAAGTGGGGGGGCTTAATCCCCGTCTGGGTCATATAGTAAATCTTCAGCCGCCGCCCCTTGTCCGTGGGGGGCTGTACCCTGGTCTGGGCGTCCGCCAGGACATCATTCAGCATGCCGGTGGTAATGCGGGTGGCGGCCTGATTGTTCACATACTGGATTAACTCAAAAAGCCGCTCCACACGCTGGCCAGTGGCGGCGGAAATGAAGAGAATGGGGGCGTAGGTCATATAACTCAGATCCCGGCGGATATCCTGACGCATCTTGTCCATGGTCTTGCCGTCCTTCTCCACCAGATCCCACTTGTTGACCACAATGATACTGGCCTTCCCGGCCTCGTGGGCCATGCCGGCCACCTTGGTGTCCTGTTCTGTCACCCCGTCCTGGGCGTCGATCAAAATCAGGCACACGTCGGCGCGCTCAATGGCCATCTGGGCCCGCAGGACGCTGTAGCGCTCAATGGACTCGTCCACCCGGGCCTTCTTCCGCATGCCGGCGGTATCGATAAACACATACCTGCCGGTTTCGTTTTCAAAGTAGGAGTCGATGGCATCCCGGGTGGTGCCGGCCATATCGCTGACAATGGACCGCTGCTCCCCCAGGATACGGTTGGTCAGGGAGGATTTGCCCACGTTGGGCTTGCCGATAATGGCCACCTGGACCCGGTCATCGTCCTCCTCCTCCCCATCCTCCGGAGGAAAGTACTGCACGCAGGCATCCAGAAGATCCCCGGTTCCGTGCCCATGGACGGCGGACACAGCGATGGGGTCCCCCATGCCCAGGTTATAAAACTCGTAGTAGTCCGGGTCAACCGCCCCCACGGAGTCCATCTTGTTCACCGCCAGGACAATGGGCTTTCCGCTGCGCAGCAGCATCCCTGCCACCTCCTGGTCCGAGGCGGTGAGGCCGGTTTTGATATCGGTGAGAAAGACGATCACATCGGCGTGGCTGACAGCAATCTCCGCCTGCTCCCGCATAAAGGAGAGAATTTCGCTGTCCGTCCGGGGCTCAATGCCGCCGGTGTCAATGAGGGTAAACTTCCGGCCATTCCAGTCCGTCTCCCCGTAGATGCGGTCCCGGGTGACGCCCGGGGTATCCTCCACAATGGAGACCCGCTTGCCGATCAGTTTGTTGAAAAGCATGGACTTACCCACATTGGGGC
>USMP01000266.1 GCA_900555795.1 uncultured Eubacteriales bacterium | reverse complement strand
AAATAACGGCTTATGTACAGCACTCCGAGCAGCATTACCGCAGCGATCACGAGCGAGGCTATCGTGAGAGCTTTGCCCGGCCTGCGCTTGATGTCAAATCCAAATCCTATCGCCCCGCAAACCAGATACGAAATCAGCAGAGCAAGGATCGGAACAAGCGTAAATGCGCGAACAAATACGAGAATAGTCGTAGTCAAGCCTCCAAGAACTTCATAAAACTCATACTCATTGTAGTGACTGGGGCATAAAAATATCACAATAGAACTTTGTGTCAAAGTTGGGAATATAATCAACACTTTTATGCCGCCATTATTGAAATTGCACAATTTTCCAAAACCGCTCCTGATACAAAGTCAAGACTACAAGCGGGGACTCCTTGTGCACCAAGCGGTTCCGGGGCGGTATTGCGGCCTGGCTGACGCCGTAGCCCCTAATCCACCTCCCTTCCCTGCCGCGGCAGCTTGGTTATACATTTTCACTTGACAGCTATTGACACAACTGCCGCGGTGTGATAATATACTAGAGCAAATGGCTATGAAGGGGAAAAGTAGCGCCCCGAGCCGGCCGCAGAGAGGTTTCGCCTTTGGCTGCAAGCGAAACTGGCCTGGCAGAGCGTGAAATGCGCCCCGGAGCCGCGGACGGAGGAAATGCCGTCCCGTGCCGGCCGCGTTAAGGCCGACCCGGTTATCTGCCGGAGAGTGATAAGCGAGAGTGGAACCGCGTATTTTTACGCCTCTCATGCCCCAGGGCATGGGAGGTTTTTTCGTTCTCGCCCAAGCTCCTCCTGGCCATCATTTAATTAGGAGGAACGAAAAATGTTCAACGACCTGAGAGAGACCATCGCCGCCTACAAAGCCCGCGACCCCGCCGCGCGCAGCTCCCTGGAGATACTGCTGCTGTACCCGGGCATACGGGCAACGCAGAACCACAAGATAGCGCACTGGTGCTACGAGCACGACCACAAATTCCTCGCGCGCTACATCTCCCAGCGCACGCGGCACAAGACGGGCATCGAGATCCACCCCGGCGCCAAGATCGGCAAGCGCCTGGTGATCGACCACGGCATGGGCGTGGTGATAGGCGAGACCGCCGAAATAGGCGATGACGTGACGCTGTATCAAGACGTTACGCTGGGCGGCACCGGCAAGGAGACCGGCAAGCGCCACCCGACAATAGGCAACAACGTCCTCGTAGGCTCCGGAGCGAAGGTGCTCGGCCCGTTCAAGGTCGGCGACAACTCCCGCGTGGCGGCCAACAGCGTCGTGCTGCGCGAGATACCCGAGAACTCCACCGCCGTCGGCTCCCCGGCGCGCGTGGTCAGGCAGAACGGGGAAAAGGTCAACTACGTCGAAAACGTCGAACAGATACACGTCACCGACCCGCTGGTGCAGGAGGTCGTGGCGCTCAGGAAGGAACTCAACGAACTCAAGGCCGCGCTGGCGGCCGCCGATAAAACGAAGGAGAGGGAAACTGCATGAAGCTCTACAACAGCGCCACGCGCACTAAGGAAGAATTTGTCCCCAACCACCCCGACATCGTGAAGATGTACACCTGCGGGCCCACCGTATACCACTTTGCCCACATCGGCAACCTGCGCAGCTATATTATGGAGGACGTGCTGGAGAAGGCCCTGCGCTACGAGGGCTATCACGTCAAGCGGGTGATGAATATCACCGACGTGGGCCACCTCTCCTCCGACGCCGACACCGGGGAGGACAAAATGCTCCAGGGGGCCAAGCGGGAGCACAAGTCCGTCATGGACATCGCCCGGTTCTATACCGACGCCTTCTTTTTCGACTGCGAAAAGCTGCGCATCAAGCGCCCCGACGTGGTGGAACCCGCCACAGGCTGTATCGACGAATATATCAAGATTATCTCCACCCTGATTGACAAGGGCTATGGCTATGTGGCCGGCGGCAACGTGTACTTTGACACCAGCAAGCTGGCAAAATACTACGTGTTCAACGAACACGACGCCGAAGATCTGGCGGTGGGCGTCCGGGAGGGCGTGGAGGAGGACACAAACAAGCGCAATAAAAACGACTTTGTCCTCTGGTTCACCCAGTCCAAGTTCGAGGACCAGGCCCTGAAGTGGGACTCCCCCTGGGGGGTAGGCTATCCCGGCTGGCATATCGAGTGCTCCGGCATCTCCATGAAGCACCTGGGGGAGGATCTGGACATCCACTGCGGCGGCGTGGACAACGCCTTCCCCCACCACACCAACGAAATCGCCCAGAGCGAGGCCTATCTGGGCCACAAGTGGTGCAACTACTGGGTGCATGTGCTTCATCTGAACACCTCCAACGGCAAGATGAGCAAGAGCAAGGGGGAGTTCCTCACCGTGTCCCTGCTGGAGGAGAAGGGATACGACCCCCTGGCCTATCGCTTCTTCTGCCTGCAGAGCCACTACCGCAAGAGTCTGGTGTTTTCCTGGGAGAACCTGGACAATGCCCAGGGGGCCTATGGGAAGCTGATCGGCCGCATTGCCGCCCTCACGCCCGGGGAGGGGGCGGTTGACGAGGCGGTATGCGCCCAGCAGAAGGAGCGCTTCCGCAAGGCGCTGGACAGCGATCTGAACACCTCCCTGGCTGTGACATGCCTGTACGACGTGCTGAAGGCCAAGACAAACGACGAAACCAAGCTGGCTCTGCTGGGGGATTTTGACCAGGTGCTGAGTCTGGATCTGCTGGCGAAGGCGGCAGCGGAGCGGGAGAAATCCACGCTGGCGCTGGACGCCCAGGTGACGGACACCTTCGTCATTAAAAACGCCCAGCACCGGGCCGACAGCCAGGTTATCGAACTGTTCCACCGGCGGGACGAGGCCAAAAAAGCGAAAAATTACGCCGAGGCCGACCGGATCCGGGATCAGCTGGGGGCCATGGGCATCCAGTTTAAGACCAGCACTGAGATCGGCAGGGATATCCCGGTAAGCGACCTGGTGGAACAGTTT
>USMP01000265.1 GCA_900555795.1 uncultured Eubacteriales bacterium | reverse complement strand
CCCCCCAAAACGCCTATATTTGTGACACATCGTTTTTATTAACCCCAGCAGGGACTATGGCACATTTGTTTGCCGTAGTTCCTGCTGGGGTTTTTGTTGTCAAAACAGAGTCCTTTAGGAATGCTCTACTTTTCCTGTATCCGGTATAATAAAAGTGATTGGAATTTCCTTTTTCTGTGCTAATTTAACCATTGTTGCCGCATCGCACCGCATCGGGTTTGCAGGGGCGTACACCGCAAGGAGGCAGTTCGCTTGGTCAACCATTTATGCAAAGTAAATGGTAATGATACAGGTCAAATCTCAACAAGTCGTGCAGATGCAACGGAAATCTGCCTGTTTTCTTACCGACAGGCGGCAGTAAATGCTCTTTGCAATATTTCAACAAGCCTTGACGATGATATAAAAATGGCGGGGATAGATTTTTAAGAGGTGGGCACTTTGTGACTGCCTTTTTCGTAGCGTGTTGGGTGTTGGGCGAACTTTTTTACCAAATTGATAAGCGGATTTCATCAAAATAAATTTCAGCTTGTCGAACGAATACACTCTTGACTTGCCAAAATGTGTGATATGAAAAGTGGTATTGTCTATAACACGGCTTATTACCGCAACAAAAAGTACCCACCCGATTCAAAACAGGGTGGGTACTTTTTTGCGCTCGGTAAAAGGCTTAACTAAATGACATTGAGGCCACGCCTCTCTCCTTCTGCAGGACGATGAATTCTATCGGGCCCTGGGAATCAGCAGCAGCCGGTCCAGGGGGATATGCTCCTCGTCGGCTATTTCGTTGACATCCAGAATGGCCCGGCAAGTGGTACGGTACTGCTTCGCCACCGCCCACAAAGTCTCCTCCCGCCCAATCTTCCGCAGAATCAGAGAGGGCATCTCGCCGGGCCGCTCCCCCTCCTCCTCCGTCTCGCCGCCGCTGACACAGACATAGCGGCCCCGGCGGGAGGCATCGATGGCGCACTCCAGGGCGCAGCGCAGTTCCACACCGTCCGGCATGATGCTGGCCATGACGTCCCCCCTGCAGCAGGCCTCCGCCGTGGCCTGACACTCCGGCGGCAGTTCCGCAGGACAGGTGATGGTAAAATCCCGCCGGGCGCTGCGCAGACTGTCGTTCTCATCCAGATACAGGCATCTGGCCCAGACAGGGATCTCCAGCGTCCGCTCCCCACCGTCTCCGGTCCACTGGACGCCGCAGCAGCACACCTCCGTGTCGATTACCGCTTTCACCGGTGTGCCGGTCTCCAGCAGTTCCCGCATATTCTGGCGGCGGATATGGCGCTGGCTGTCCTCGCACAGTTCAATCTCCATCGTCTGGCAATTGACCGGCGCCGCCGTGCTGTACAGATCCGCGATAAACCCTACCTGCTCCCGGCGGTACAGGGTAGCCCTGCCCCGCAGCAGCAGCGTCAGCGTCAAAAGATGGCTGTCGTCCGGGCTGTTCTCTCCGCCTACCCGGCACTCGGCGCTCAACAGGCGGTAAACCGCCTCGCTCTCGCACTCCTCATCAAAGCCGGCGCCATCCAAAATCTGGGAAAATGGCAGTTCCTGCTGCAGTACCCCCAGGCGATTTCCCGCCTCACGGTACAGCACGGTGGCGGCAATCAGCCCTTTGACCACCAGTTTGCTGCCAATCAGCTTGCTGTCGGTGCTTCGGAGAGCCAGACGAAAGGACACGACCTCCTCCGCCCCGCCCTTCCCTGGGGACAGGGGCAGTTCCTCCAGGAACGTGAACTCCTTCTCCCGGACGCCAGCCACCACCCGGATCTCCTTCTGCCGGCGCAGCAGCTGTATGGTATCCCCGGCCTCCGCCGCATCGGTGCAGAGGGAGAGCGCTGTCCGGCGGCAGCCGGAAGGGTACAGCAGAATGTCCGCCCGTGTCAGAACCTTCCGGGGATTCAGCACCCGGGTATCCACACTGCGCAGTTCTCCCCGAATATCCAGGAGTTCACAATCCGCCGCCCCTTGTCCATCGCCAAAGGCCTGAAAGGGCAATTGGAAACGAAGGGAACAGGGGCCATCCCCCTTTTCCGGTATGTACAGCACCGCCACATCCACCGAGCCGCTGGCGCAAAAGCGGCCGTCGCCAGTTACCTCCCGGCCTGTGACACAGACCAGAGCGGTGGTATCGATGATCCGCGCGATATCCGCGCAGCTGTCCGGCACAATGCTCTCCCGCATGGTTTCGCAGGAAAAGCTGGGCCAGGCCACCTGCTCAAAGTAGTCGTGGCCGACCTTTTTCAGTTTCAGTTCCATATCCGGCGTCCTCCCTCAGCGCATATCCAAGCTTTTGCGGATGTTCAAGCTATCGTTGGTTCCAATCTATGAGGGGCGGAGGCAATTCATGCCGGCATTTCACGAAAAAGTCTCCCAGGACTTCCTCGCAAAAGGATCCCGGGGGCACACCCTGTAAAACACACCGCCCCGGGCAGGGGCGGCTGCGCCAGGGGCTCTCATTGAAAAACAAATCACTCCTTCATCCCAAACAGCTTCCGCAGAATTCCACTGAAAAATTTTGGGGATTTGACCACAACGATCTTCATATAAACCTCCTTCCTATCTGCGCAGGCACGCGCACCCACAGCCAATCAGAAGAAACGCCACCAGGAACAGCAGCGCCCCCACCGGGAAAACCGCGGCGATCAAGATCCCGATCCCCAGCGCCAGCGCGCAGGTCCCCATCCACCGGCACCATCCAGGCCCCACTCCTATCGCCCCCTTACCCCGAAGTACTCCAGTATATACCGGCGGCAGGCGGTTGGTGACGAAGACACCGGCGGAAAAAGCGGCATGGAGGCTAACGCTTCCATGCCGCGATATCTTTCAGTTCCTGGTACAGGCGCACATAGCTGTCATGGCGGCTGGGCGGAATCTCCCCCGCCCGCACCGCCTGAAGCACAGCGCAGCCCTTCTCCTTGGTGTGGCTGCACCCTACAAACCGGCACCGGTCCAGATAGGGACGAAACTCCAAAAA
>USMP01000264.1 GCA_900555795.1 uncultured Eubacteriales bacterium | reverse complement strand
CCCGCCCCGCCCCCCTGGAGGCGGAGGCGGTGAGCCACCTGCTGCGCATAGCCCAGGTGGCGGACGTGCCGGTGATCATTGTCCACCTCTCCACCCGGGAAGCCCTGGAGGAGGTCCGCTCCGCCCGGCGGCGGGGACAGACGGTGTATGTGGAAACCTGCCCCCATTACCTGCTGCTTACCGACAGCGTCTACGACAGTCCGGACTATCTGGACGCGGCCAAATTTGTCTGCGCCCCTCCCATCCGCAAGGCGGCGGACCAGGCCGCCCTGTGGGAGGCGCTGCGGACCGGGGAAATCCAGACCGTGGCCACGGACCACTGCTCCTTCACCCTGGCACAGAAGCTGGCGGGACAGGCAGATTTTACAAAGATCCCCGGGGGCCTTCCCGGCGTGGAGCACCGGGGCGTGCTGCTGTACACCGCCGGCGTGGCGGCGGGCCGCATCGGCCCGGAGGATATGTGCCGCCTGCTCAGTGAAAATCCGGCCAAGCTGTATGGCTGCTGGCCCCGCAAGGGGGTCATCGCCCCCGGCAGCGACGCCGACATCGTGGTGTATGACCCCGCCGCCCACAGCGTCATCACCGCCGCCGACCAGGTCCAGCATGTGGATTACACCCCTTATGAGGGGTTTGCCACCAGAGGTTCCATCCGGCAGGTCTATCTCCGGGGCAGCCTGGCGGTGGACCGGGGCCAGGTGCTGGCCGGGCCGGAGGGCCAGTTCATTCCCCGCGGCCGGTGCTGCCTGTAAAGGAGGCGGGTATGGATATTCTCTATCGCCAGGCAGTCCCCGCCGACGCGGAGCGGCTGCTGGCATACCTTAAGCTGGTGGGCGGCGAAAGCGACAACCTCTCCTTCGGCCCCCAGGGCGTCCCTCTCACGGTGGAGCAGGAGGCGCAAATCCTGGCCAATTCGCAGGAGAATCCCCGCAGCACCATGCTGCTGGCCCTGGATGGGGATGAGATCGTGGGCATCGGCAGCATTGATTGTCCCCGGAGCGCCCGCTTCGCCCACCGCCGGGGCCTGGCGCTCTCCGTGCGGAGGCCCTGGTGGGGCCGCGGCATCGGCAGCGCCCTTATGGAGCGGCTCATCTCCTTCGCCCGGGAATCCGGAGCGGAGATCGTCTCTCTGGAGGTGCGCTCCGACAACGAACGAGCCAAAGCCCTCTACCGGAAGTTTGGATTTGTCCCCTTTGGCACCTACCGGAAGTTTTTTAAGCTGGGGGGCGCCTACTTCGACGCGGATTACATGAATCTCTACCTGTAAAAAGGCGCAGAAAAGCCCGGAGTTTATATACTCCGGGCTTTTTTCGCACCTATGGGACGCAACACGTCGTGCCGCTCCGCCTTTACCGCACATCCTCCTCCACGGCGGTGGCCGGCAGATCCAGCTGGTCCGGGGCCTGCAGCACACCCCGGAAGTAGCGGAGCACCGAGGCGAAATAGAACCCGTCGCAGATCCGTTCGTCTGTGACAAAGGTGTAGTCGATGTACTTTCTGGACTCCACCGCCCCGTCTCCGGCCAGTTCGTTCACCCGGTACTTCTTCCCCAGGGACACAAATACCGGCACATTGCCAAAATCATACAGGTGGTGATAGATGGGCGGGATGCCAAGGGACGCCATGGACGTAATGTACAGCGACCCGTGGAAGGGGCTCAGCCGGGTCAGCGCCCGGGGCAGGCAGCCGAAGTAGTCCAGCAGCTTCAGCAGCCACACGAAAAATTTCAGCAGCGGCCCGGGGATCAGGTTGAAGGCCCTGGCCAGGCTGTCAAAATTGGTGCTCACCGCCGGTGCGTTCTTCACCGACTCCACCTTCTCCTGAATCTTTCCATAGACGTCCGCGGCGGTATCGGTGGGCCGGAGGTAAATTTTGATCACCGTGTCGGGGGACTCGGCCCGCATCTCCGGCTTGATGGTGAGGGACACCTCAATCTCCTGGCGGGCAAACACATGCTGGCCGGAAATGAACCGGTTCACGCCAGGATACTGGGCCACGCACCGGGCGTAGGCCGCCAGCACCACATGGAGCACGCCAAAGCCCTGAAGCCCCTCCTGGCGCTTGCGGCGGATGTAGGCGTCCAGGGCGGAGCACTCCATGGTGTCCCGCAGAAAGTTCTGGGAGGTGTTGCGCGTGACCATAATGTAGGGAGAGACGGCAAAAATGGGGCTGAGGCTGCGCAGCCGGCGGCCATCGTTCCGATCGCCCCAGGTGGGCCTCCAGCCTTCGCTCTCCCGCCGCTCCATGGCAGAGGTGGCCAGCAGCAGGGCCACCAGCGCCAGCAGCACCCCTCCCTCCGCCAGAAAATCCCGCCAGAGGGCGCCGTCCGGCAGAGACACGGCGCCCACAAACCGCTGGCGCACGCCGTCCTCCACCACCGCCCGGTAGGCCAGGGTGAAGCCCAGCAGGGTCCCGCATATCCACTTGCTGAGGCCCCGCCGGACCGTCAGGACGTACACCGCCGCCACCGCCGCGCACAGGCACCAGGAGAGCATCCGGTACACTGGCGAAAGGCCGCCGGCCTCCACCGCGAAAAACACGCACCCCATGAGCACAGGGACGGCGGTGCGGTAGAGCCGGTCCCCGGCGCTGGTGAAGAGCATTGCCAAAAGCAGCAGGCAGGCGGGCACAGCAGGCACGGCCCCGGCCAGCGCCAGCAGCACATAGACATAGGTCGGCGCCGCGCTCATGACCTCGTCCAGCCTGAACTGCACCATCGCCACGGTCAGCGCGCACCAGAGCACGGCAGAGACCACGGCCGCGTCGGCCTTTCTGCCGAGGCGCAGCACCAGCGCGCACATCAGCAGCTCCGGCGCCGCCCCCGCCAGCGCGAGGCGGACGAAGCCCTCGCCAGTCTTCGACCACAGCACCAGCGAGAGTGCGAGCAGCGCCAGCATGGACCACAGCAGCACCAGCAGAGTCCTGGCCGTCATCATCTCGGCGTAGGAGTATCGAAGCGTCATCTCCAGCTCCCGCATCGGCTCG
>USMP01000263.1 GCA_900555795.1 uncultured Eubacteriales bacterium | reverse complement strand
CCTCGTCGAAACGGTCGAACACGCCTACAAAAACGTGGAGTTCTACCGCAGGAAGATGGACGAGAAGGGGATCAAGCCCTCGGACATCAAATCCGTTGACGACCTTTGCAAGTTGCCCTTTTTGACCAAGGCGGACCTGCGCGACGCCTACCCCTACGGACTGCTCGCCGTTCCGCGCGAGGACGCGGTGCGCATCCAGTCGACGAGCGGCACCACCGGCAAGCGGGTCGTCGCCTTCTACACCCAGGACGACATCGACCTGTGGGAGGACTGCTGCGCCCGCGCGATCGTGGCCGCGGGCGGCACCCGCAGCGACGTGGTGCAGGTCTCCTACGGCTACGGCCTCTTCACTGGCGGCCCCGGCCTCAACGGCGGCTCCCACAAGGTGGGGTGCCTCACGCTGCCCATGTCCTCCGGCAACACCGACCGGCAGCTCCAGTTCATGACGGACCTGGGCGCCACCATTCTCTGCTGCACCCCCTCCTACGCCGCCTACCTGGCGGAGAGCATCCAGGAGCGGGGCGTCCGGGACCAGATCAAGCTGAAGGCGGGCATCTTCGGCGCCGAAGCCTGGAGCGAGGAGATGCGCCGGGACATTGAGGAGAAGCTGGGCATCAGGGCCTACGACATCTACGGCCTCACGGAGACCAGCGGCCCCGGCGTGGCCTTTGAGTGCAGCGAGCAGACCGGCATGCACATCAACGAGGACCACTTCATCGCTGAGATCATCGACCCCGACACCGGTGAGGTGCTGCCCGAGGGCAGCAAGGGCGAACTGGTGTTCACCTCCATCACCAAGGAGGCCTTCCCCCTCCTCCGCTACCGCACCCGGGACATCTGCGTGCTCACCCGGGAGAAGTGCTCCTGCGGCCGCACCTTTGTGAAGATGTGCAAGCCCATGGGCCGCAGCGACGACATGCTCATCGTCAAGGGCGTCAACGTCTTCCCCAGCCAGATCGAGACGGTCCTGCTGGAGCAGGGCTACCCCGCCAACTACCAGATCCTGGTGGACCGGGTCAACAACTCCGACACCCTGGAGGTCATGGTGGAGATGACGCCCGAGAACTTCTCCGACAGCCTGGGCAGGATCACCGAGATGGAGAAGAGCCTGGTGGCCGCCCTGAAGGCCATGCTGGGCATCTATGCCAAGGTCCGCCTGGTGGCCCCCAAGTCCATCACCCGCAGCGAGGGCAAGGCGGTGCGGGTCATCGACAAGCGCAAGATTTGAGAAGGAGGAGAAACACAATGACCATCCATCAGATCTCTGTATTTTTGGAGAACCGGGCGGGGCAGCTGTCCGAGATCACCAGCCTCCTGGCGGAAAACCAGATCGATCTCCGGGCCATCAACATCGCTGAAACCGCCGACTACGGCGTGGTGCGCCTCATTGTCAACGATCCCGCCAGGGCCAGTTCCATCCTGCTCCAGCACGGCTTTATCCTGACCATGACCCCGGTGGTGGCTGTGGCCGTTCCGGACCGCCCCGGCGGGCTGGCGGAGGTGCTCCGGCTTCTCCCCGATGAAAAAATTGACGTGGAGTATATGTACTCCGTCTTTGGCCAGGTGGACGGCCTAGCCCACATGGTTTTCCGCGTGGCCGACACAGACCGCCTCATCGCCGTTCTCCGCGCCCACGGCATCGAGCCCATCCCCGGGGAGACCCTGGGGGTCCAATAACCAGGCCGCTCATTCTTTTCCCATCAAAAAGAGAATGGACCGCCCCTACATAGAAAGGATATTGACTTATGCAGGAAATGAGCAGAAAAAACAAGCTGTTTACTGACTCCGTCATCCGCCGGATGACCCGCATTGCCATCGACTGCGGCGCCATCAACCTGGCCCAGGGCTTTCCGGATTTTGACCCGCCCAAGGCCATGCTGGACCGGCTGGAGGAGGTCAGCCATCTGGGCCCCCACCAGTATCCCATCACCATGGGCGCCCCCAATTTCCGCCAGGCGCTGGCCCGGAAGTGCGGTCGGTTTATGAGCCGAAAGCTGGATCCGGAAGCGGAAATGGTCGTCACCATCGGCTCCACAGAGGCCATGGTGGACACCATCTTCGCCCTTACCAATCCCGGGGATAAGATCGCCATGTTCTCCCCCTACTTTGAGAACTACCGGGCCCAGGCCATCATGGCCGACTGCGAGCCTGTCTTCATCCCCCTGGTACCCCCCACTTTTGACTTCGATCCCGAGGTGCTGGAGGATGCGTTTCGTCAGGGCATCAAGGCCATCCTCATCTGCAACCCCTCCAACCCCAGCGGCAAGGTGTTCACCTATGACGAACTGAAGCTGATCGCGGACCTCTGCATCAAATACGACGTCTACGCCATTATGGATGAGGTCTACGAACACATTGTCTACGCCGGTCACAAGCACATCTACATGAACAGCCTTCCCGGCATGTGGGAACGGACCGTCAGCTGCTCCAGCCTCAGCAAGACCTACTCCATCACCGGCTGGCGCCTGGGCTACGCCATCGCCCCCCAGCCTCTCATGGACCGGATCAAGCAGTACCACGACTTCAACACCGTGGGCGCCCCCTCCCCCCTGATGGAGGCCGCTGTAGTGGGTCTGGATATGCCGGACAGCTACTATGAGGAGTTCGGCGCCCACTACGCCCATATGAAAAAGCTGTTTACCGACGGTCTGAAGCAGATCGGCATCCCCTTCACCGATCCCCAGGGGGCCTATTTCGTTCTGGCCAATATCGGGCCGTATCTAAAGAAGGGCCAGACGGATGTGGCCTTCTGTGAGGAGATGGCCCGCAAGGTGGGCGTGGCCTGCGTCCCCGGCACCTCCTTCTTCAACGAATCCGGCGTCAACGACATCGTCCGGGTCCACTTTGCCAAGCTGGATACCACCCTCTGCGAGGCTCTGGACCGGCTGAGCCACATCCGGGAAAAGATGGCTTAATTTGCCTTCCTGATCCCATCGGGGCACCGGATCCCCTGTTCTCTCTTCTCCCCCGGCCGGAGGCTCTGCTC
>USMP01000262.1 GCA_900555795.1 uncultured Eubacteriales bacterium | reverse complement strand
GCCCACATGGGTGCGGGCCTCCCCCAGCACATCCCGGAACAACACCTGCTCCAGCTCCTCCGCCGTCCGTTCCGCCTCTTCCTGGACCTGCTTCTGCTTTTCGTTGAGCTCGTCCAGGGGCGCAGCATCCGTACCGAACCGCACCCCGAAGGATAAACTACGCTGGTCCGCCATAGATACCCCCCTTACTTTTTGTTCTGCAGTTCCTTCAGGTGCTTGACAAACAGCTCCTTGGCGGCCACGCATTCGTAATACTCGGCCAGATCCATGGCGGCCAGCGCTTCATAGGTCAGGCCATCTCCGTCAAAGAGCAGGAACCAGAACTGCTTATTTTGCTGTGCCCGGCGCTGTGCCTGCGCCGGATCGCTTTCCCGGGCGAAGAAACCGTTCGATCTCCCGGATCAGCAGCTCCGGGGTCTCGATGTCCTCCGCCTCCTCAAAGGCCTTCAGGCCCTTGGCGGTCACCGCAGCCGGGCTGACCACCACATTTTTGAAGAGGATGTCCATGTACCGGGCCGTGTCCCGGGTCCCGCTGCCGGTCATGCCGCAGCGGTCGTTCTGCTCAAAATACCACTGGGGGGAAACGCTCTGCAACTCATAGTCCACACCCAGAACGTTCACTGTCTCGTGTCTCGCCATCTTGGATCGAAACCACCTTTCCGGAATGTTGGGAGGGCATGTGAGCATGCCTTCCCGATCATATTTGGGTAATGTGCCCCGCATCTGCGGCGGCACGTGCCGGCGTCCCACGCCTTACTCCCGGAACTCCATCACCGGCACGTGGATGGAGACCTCAATGCCGGCGGCGTCATTCCCGCCTTCGAATTTGGGTACCTTCAGGACCCGGCAGTCTGTATGGGAGATGATAAAGCCGCCTTCCTCGTTGGCGTTGCGGAGTGTTACCGCCACCTGCTTGCGCTGCTGGGCCAGGCGGCGCATCCGGGACAGGGATGCAGACGTGGGGAAGAGGGAGAACTTAATGGTGCCGGAGCGGTCCGCATTGCAGACATATACCGTGTCGCCCTGGATGCCGGTTTTGGGCGTCACGTCGTCCCCGGTACGGTCGGCGCTGATGCTGCTTCCGTCCGCGTAGCCGGTGACTACGCTCCCATCCACCAGCAGGGTGATCTTTTCAGGATCAAATACCATAGTGCTTTACCTCCTTAGCTTTCCGAGCCGGCGAGCGCCACAGTGAGCACGCCGGTGACCTTTACCCCGTGGACGCCGCCCCGCAGGGTGGCCTCCCAGGGGATGGGCGGCATGATCCGGTTCCGGGCCTGCTCCTCCGTGGCGTCCGCGCGCCTGGGGATGGTCACGGTATATGCGCCGCTCCCGTCCTGCTTCAGGATGACGCCGTTTTCGACGGCCTCATCCAGCGCCGCGATTACCTGTTCAGCCACCATGGTGAAGCCCTGGTCATCATAGCCCACGTGCTCTGTGTCCACGAACAGGTTGACCAGCCGGGTGCGCATGGTCTCCTTGATCTGCCAGCGGCCGATCACCGTGTCGATGAAGTCGCCGTCCGTGCAGACGCCCTCGCTCATGTACGCCCGGCCGTGGTTGGAGATGTAGATGTTGCAGCGGCCCTCCAGCAGCTCCTGCAGGTCCACGCCCTTCTCGTCTGTGGCAGGAATGCCGTAGAGCTCCTTCCACTTCCAGGTGACTGAGGCAGGATAGTTGGGCGCCACCCGCCCGACCCAGGCCGCGGGGATATGGGAGTTGGCCGCGTCGTGGTTGTAGCAGACCACGGTCTGCCGGTTCCCCTTCAGGGCGGTTGTGACAGCCGCTTTGTCCGCCGTTTGGACGATCAGCAGCTTCTCCGCCTCCACCTGCCCGGCCTCCAGCTGGGCCAGGGAGAGCACGGTGCCGCTGCACCATGCGGACAATGCGGAGATCATGGCGGTATTCGCAGCGGTGGGCAGCAGGAAGTACCACTCGTCCTGGGTCTCCCGCAGGGTATCCAGGGCGGCGGTGACTGCGGAGGGCTGGGCATCTGAGGCCACGCCATACACGGCCACCTTTTTGATCCGGCCAGGACAGCTCTCCAGCTTGACCTGATGGAACAGGGCCCTGGCCGCCAGCGCCGTCAGGGAACCGGACGCAGGGAAATCCACCGCGACGGCTTCCGCGCTGCTGTACTCCTTGTAGGCGGACTCGCCTTCGAAGGAGAGGATCAGGGGCAGCAGTGTGGGTTTCTCCTGGGCCGCGGTGTCCAGGCTGATATAAACAACGATGTCTTGCAAGTGTCATTCCTCCTTATGGTAGGTAACGGGTACCGGCCGGATGGCCGGGGCGGCACGGACGTCTTCACGCTCATAGCGCAGCAGCACATCGAAGCCGTAGCGCCGGTCTGTCTCATCCACACCGAAGGCGCTTCGGCTCTGGGTGTTCTCCACCCGGATCACTACCACGCCCTGGGCGGCCAGGCTGCGGAGGCGGACCTGGCAGGCTACCGTGAGAAGTACGGGGAGGCGGGCATCCAGGAGCTGCTGGCGCGGCAGCGGGCGGCTGAGGCGGGGATCGCCATCCGCAGTCTGCAGAAGAAGGGCTGCGTGGAGCAGCTGAAGGGGCTGGCGGCGGAGCAGGGCACGACGGTGCGTAGCCTGTACCGCTGGATGGACGGGTACGAGAGCCAGGGTCTGGCGGGGCTGATGCGGACGGTAGTCCGCAAGGACACGGGCCGGTGGCGGAGCATCTGCCCGGCGGCCTACGCCTATGCCTACGGGCTGTACATGACGCAGGTGAAGCGGAAGAAGACGGTGGTCCACCAGATGGTGCTGGAGCGGGCGCGGAAGCTGGGCCCGGAGGCATGCACAGAGTGCATGTACCGGGAGGGCTCGGCGGCCCGGGCAGCGCTGGAGGCGCAGGGCGAGGTGAACCACTACCCTCCCTGCCCCTTCCCCACCGGGGCGGGCCTGCTGGTGCCGGAGTGCCGGCAGACGATGGACCGGATCCTGGGCGCGATCCCGAAGGACGAGCTCACGCTGGCGCGGCGGGGGAAGAAGGCGCTGAAGG
>USMP01000261.1 GCA_900555795.1 uncultured Eubacteriales bacterium | reverse complement strand
GTGCGATGATCTATAAGGAGTACAAGGGAGAGCATCTTTCCGCGCTGGGCATGGGCGCCATGCGCCTGCCGGTGGTGGATGGGGACGATTCCAAAATTGACGAGGCCGCCGCTTTCGCCATGGTGGACGAGGCCATGGCCCGGGGCACCATGTACCGGGACTTTGAGCGCCACGCCTATGAGGAAACCTGTAATCTGTTCAAGCAGGAGGTAAAGTGACATGCCCAATATGAGCCCGAAAAAGAATCCCATGCCCCACCAGGACCCGGTGGTCCGGGCGGGCAATTTTGATGAGGTGGCCCTGGGCTACACCAGGGAGCAGGCCATCGACGAGGCCAACCGCTGCCTCCACTGTAAGAATATGCCCTGTGTGTCTGGCTGCCCGGTGCAGATCCATATCCCCGATTTTATTGCCAAGGTAGCGGAGGGGGACTTTGAGGCCGCTTACCAGATCATCGCCCAGGACAGCGCCCTGCCCGCCGTATGCGGCCGTGTGTGTCCCCAGGAGAGCCAGTGCGAGTCCAAGTGCGTCCGGGGCATCAAGGGCGAGCCGGTGGGGATTGGCCGGCTGGAGCGTTTTGTGGCCGACTGGCACAACGCCAATGCCACGGAGAAGGTGGCTATCCCCGCCTCCAACGGCCACAAGGTGGCTGTTATCGGTTCCGGTCCCGCCGGCCTGACCTGCGCCGGGGACCTGGCCCGGAAGGGCTACGCCGTTACCGTGTTTGAGGCCCTGCATTTGGCCGGCGGCGTGCTGGTCTATGGCATTCCCGAGTTCCGTCTGCCCAAGTCCATCGTGCAGAAGGAGGTGGATGGGTTGAAGGAGTTGGGCGTAAAGGTGGAAACCAACGTAGTTGTGGGCCGGTCCATTACCATTGACGAACTCATGGAGGAGCAGGGCTTTGAGGCGGTGTTCATCGGCTCCGGCGCGGGCCTGCCCATGTTTATGCACATCCCCGGGGAAAATTTGAAGGGTGTGTATTCCGCCAACGAGTTTTTGACCCGTATCAATCTGATGAAGGCCTACCGGGAGGGGTCCGACACCCCCATTATGCCCCTGCGGGGCAAGAAGGTGGCCGTGGTGGGCGGCGGCAATGTGGCCATGGATGCCGCCCGCTGCTCCAAGCGCCTGGGCGCAGAGGTGTACATCGTCTACCGCCGCTCTGATGCGGAACTCCCCGCCCGTGCGGAGGAGGTGGAGCATGCCAAGGAGGAGGGCGTGATCTTTAAGACCCTCACAAACCCCACGGAGATTTTGGGGTACCACAACGCCGAGGACAGGCGTGACCCCAAAAACGGCACCGTGGTGGGCCTGAAGTGTGTGGAGATGGAACTGGGCGAGCCGGACGCCTCCGGCCGCCGCCGCCCCGTGGTAAAAGAGGGCAGCGACTTTGAGATGGAGATGGACTGCGTCATTATGGCGCTGGGTACCAGCCCCAATCCCCTGATTAAATCCACCACCAAGGGCCTGGAGATCAACAAGCGGGGCGGGATTATTGTCAATGAGGACGGGCTTACCACTCGCGACGGCATTTATGCCGGCGGCGATGCCGTCACCGGCGCTGCCACCGTGATTCTGGCAATGGGCGCCGGCAAGACCGCCGCCAAGGCCATTGATCAGTACCTGGGGAAGTAAGGGCCTGTCCGGATTCACACGCTGTGAGAAGCCATTGACACGCCCTGTGAAAAGCGGTGCGGCAATGACCTGAGGCCCTTTTGCTGCCCTGGCAAATAAAGATTTTTTGAAATAAACCGGCGGAACAGGTGGGAAAAACAATCTGTTCCGCCGGTTTATTTGTACATTTAAAAGCATTTTCTATTCGGAGGGCCTGCCCGCAGGGCTAGTTCCTAAAAATTACTATTGACAAACTGAGTATACTGTGTATACTGTACATATACGGAAGGGGGGGAGGGAACATGGATATCATTATTTCCAACTCCAGCGGGCAGCCCATTTATGAGCAGATCTGCCGTCAGATCAAGGGGGCTGTCACCGCCGGAAAACTCTCGCCGGGGGAGGCCCTGCCGTCGATCCGGGCGCTGGCCCGGGATCTGCGCATCAGCGTCATCACCACCAAGCGGGCCTATGAGGAACTGGAGCGGGACGGGTTTGTGTACACCGTGGCGGGAAAGGGCAGCTTTGTGGCGGAGCAGAATTTGGAACTGGCCAAGGAGAGCCACCTGCGGGATATTGAGGGGCATCTGCAGGCGGCGCTGGAACTGGGCCGCCAGTGCGGCCTGGGACCCGCGGACCTGCGGGATATGCTGCTGCTATTGAGTGAGGAGGAGTGACAGATGGATACTGCAAATGTGATTGAGATCCAGGGGCTGACCAAGCGCTATAAGGGGTTTGCCCTGGAAGATCTGAATTTGACGCTGCCTGGCGGCTGCGTGCTGGGCCTGGTGGGGGAGAATGGCGCGGGCAAAAGCACCACGATCCGCCTCATTATGGACGCCCTGGAGCGAGACGGCGGGACGGTCCGGGTACTGGGCATGGATAATAAGAGCCCGGAATTTTTCAAGGTCCGGGAGGATGTGGGGGTGGTGCTGGACGAGACGTGTTTGCCGGAGTTCATTACCGCCACTCAGTTTGGCCGCATCCTGGCGGACACCTTCCGGAATTGGGATCAGGAGGCCTATGACGGCTGGCTGGAGCGATTTAAGCTGCCGGCGGGGAAGAAGTTTAAGGAGTACTCCCGGGGCATGACCATGAAGCTGGGCATCGCCGCCGCCCTCTCCCACCATCCCAAGCTGCTGCTGCTGGACGAGGCCACCAGCGGCCTGGACCCCATGGTCCGGGAGGAACTGCTGGAGGTATTTGCGGATTTCGCCGCCCAGGACCGCCACGCGGTGCTTCTATCCAGCCACATTGTCAGTGATCTGGAGAAGATCTGTGACTACATCGCATTTCTCCACAGGGGCCGACTGGTGCTCTGCGAGGAGAAGGATTTGCTGCTGGACCGCTTTGGCCTGCTGAAATGCGGCCGGGACCAACTGGACCGGGTGCCCGCCTCCGCCATCCACGGCAGGCGGATGGGCGCCTACGGGGTGGAGGC
>USMP01000260.1 GCA_900555795.1 uncultured Eubacteriales bacterium | reverse complement strand
AATCCATTTGCATTTTGCCGAGGCGGAGTATCTAAGACGAAGTCAAAGATAGCGAAAGCCGAGAAGAAAACGGGAGCTTGCTCACAGTTTTCCGAGGCGTATCCGATCTTCTGCAAAGATACTATTTTTCGCCTATTTCGAAAGAAAGACACCTTCGACGAACGGAAAAAGGCCGTGGATCGAAATCCACAGCCTTCCTTTCGAATATTTCGGAAAACTCATCCGAAAACCGCCGTTACAGCGAAGTGATCGTACCCGAATACTGCACCGTAATGTTCCAGGAATTGGTGATGGTCAGCGTCGCACCGCCGGTCTTGGCATAAATATCCAGCGTAAAGACATACCTGGTCGCAGAGAAGAGCGAAGTGACGAAAGTGACCTCCCAACCGTTGGGGCTCTGCTCCTTGAGGGTCTCCTCGGGATTGGAAATCGTGTAGTTGAGTACCGTCAGATAATACGGCATCACCGCACCCTTGACGTAAGGCAGGAAAATATCGAATTCTCCGTCCCAATACTGCAATCCGAAATTCGGATTGGTAATCAGGTGCTCCGATCCGGCCGGCATAACACGCATACTGTTGGGTATGAACTGAAAATTGCCCGATGTAACCAGAGAATCGATATAGCGTTCGTATTCAGCCTGACGCTGCGCACGCCGCTGCTCGCGCGCCTCCCGCTTCTCCTGCTTGGGACTCAATTTCTGGTTCTTACTCTGTGTCTGTGCGCTTACCCCGTAACCTGCGAGGCAAAAAACGGCAACGAGTGCCAATGCGAAAATCTTTTTCATAATGCAAAGAGGTTTTGCATCATGAAATTGCAAAATCCTTGCCTAAAGTCCCAATTTCTGTAAAAACCTGCCCGTATAACTCTCCGGACAGCATGCCACTTCGGCCGGCGTACCCGTAGCGACGATCCGTCCGCCCTCCTCGCCCCCTTCGGGCCCGATGTCGATCAGATGGTCGGCGACCTTGATGACATCGAGGTTGTGTTCGATGACGATGACCGTATTGCCGCGGTCGACGAGCTTGTTCAGCACCTCCAGCAGCAGACGGATGTCCTCGAAATGAAGCCCCGTCGTAGGCTCGTCCAGGATATAGAGCACCCCCATGAGGCTGGAGCCGATCTGGGTGGCCAGACGGATGCGCTGGCTCTCGCCGCCGGAGAGGGTGGCGGCGGAGCGGCTGAGGGTCAGATACTCCAGCCCCACGCTGCCCAAAAAGCCCAGCCGGGACTTGATCTCCTTCAGAATCCGCTCGGCGATCATCATCTGGGTGCTGGTCAGCTGGAGCCCCTCCACAAACTTCAGCGCCTCCACCACGGACAGGGTGGTAAAATCATAGATGCTGCTGCCCCCCACGGTGACAGCCAGGCTCTCCATCTTCAGCCGCCTGCCCTTACAGGCGGGGCAGGGGCACTCGCTCATGCACTCCTCCAGTTCCCGGCGGCTGGCGTCGGACTGGGTGTCCCGGTAGCGGCGCTCAATATTGTTGCAGATGCCCTCAAAGCTCTGGTGGAGCACCCCCTTGCCCCGGGGCTGGTCGTAGTGCAGGTCCAGCTTCTCCTTGCCGGTGCCGTAGAGGATGATGTTCCGGGCCTCCTCTGTCAAATCCTTCCAGGGGGTGGTCAGCTTGAAGCGGTACTTCTGGGCCAGGGCGTCAAAGTACATGCGGGAGATGCCGTCGGAGCGGATGCTGTTCCAGCCGCTGGCCTGGATGGCCCCCTCCAGGATGCTCTTCTCCCCGTCTGGGACGATCATGCCCGGGTCCACCTTCAGCTGGCTGCCCAGGCCCATACAGGTGGGGCAGGCGCCATAGGGGTTGTTGAAGGAGAACATCCGGGGCGTCAGCTCCTCAATGGACACGCCGCAGTCCGCGCAGGCGTAGTTTTGGGAGAAAAGAATGTCCCGGTCGTCGCCGAGCACGTTGACGATGACCAGGCCCCCCGACAGGCCCGAGGTGGTCTCCACGCTGTCGGTAAGCCGCTGGCGCACATCGGGCCGGACAATGAGCCGGTCCACCACAACCTCAATATTGTGCTTTTTGTTCTTCTCCAGCTTGATCTCTTCCGTCAACTCATACAGGGCCCCATCCACCCGGCAGCGGACATAGCCGGACTTCCGGGCGTCCTCAAACACCTTGGCATACTCCCCCTTCCTGGCCCGAACCACCGGGGAGAGCACCTGGATGCGGCTGCCCTCGGGCAGTTCCAGAACCTGGTCGATGATCTGGTCGATGGTCTGCTGGCGGATCTCCTTGCCGCAGACAGGGCAGTGGGGGGTGCCCACCCGGGCCCACAGCAGGCGCAGGTAGTCGTAGATCTCCGTGACGGTGCCCACGGTGGAGCGGGGGTTCTTGCTGGTGGTCTTCTGGTCGATAGAGATGGCGGGGGATAGGCCGTCGATATAGTCCACGTCCGGCTTCTCCATCTGGCCCAAAAACATCCGGGCGTAGGAGCTGAGGCTCTCCACATACCGCCGCTGGCCCTCGGCGTAGATGGTGTCAAAGGCCAGGGAGGACTTGCCGGAGCCGGAGAGGCCCGTCACCACCACCAGCTTGTCCCGGGGGATCTCCACGTCCACATTTTTCAGATTGTTCTCCCTGGCCCCTTTAATTATAATTTTATCCTGCATAGGTGTCATCGTCTCCTGTCAGCATTGAAATCGGTCGCGGCGGCGCCGGTATCCAGAGCAGTATTTTTATGTCAGCCTCTCCGACGGGGCCTCCCGCCCCGCCGGCCAACCGGCCAGAGCCAGGGCTCCGTCCCGCAGCAGGGCAATGTTTGCCTCCTCCAGCACGGTGTCCCGGGGCGTGTGGATTCTGTCCATATAGTACCCGAAAATCCGGCTCTTCTTCAGGGCGCAGACCCCCACCCCCCGGCGGTACCGGGCCTGGTCCGATGGGTAGAAGCCGAAGCCGGTGACAATCCCGGAGGTCTTCTCCCCCCGGCCGGGGAAGGCGGCCTCCAGCCGCCGGAGGGCATCCGGGTCCCGCTTCACAGCCCGGCTGGGAAAGAAGTGGATGTGGTCCCCGTCGCCCACGCAGTCAAAGTTCAGCAGGAGTGTCTCCCGCCTCACCCGGGGG
>USMP01000259.1 GCA_900555795.1 uncultured Eubacteriales bacterium | reverse complement strand
GTCTCCAGGCCGTCCCGGCCGCTGCCCACCTCCTCCAGCACGGCCTCACTGGATTCCAGATAGTATTTCTCCACAGCCCGACACTCCTTTCCATACAATACAAATAAAAAAGGCCCACGCATAGCATTCCCAGCTACGCATGAGTCTCATTCTTTCCGGCAAGCCAGACCGTCAAAACGGCCATGCATGTTGACCTGCCACGCACTGTGTGCGCGAATTACTCCCCCATGGAATATTTCGTAAGCGTATGATACCACGAAGCCCCTTCCACGTCAAGAAGGCGGGGAAAATGTTTACAATTTCTAAACAAAGCGTTTCCGGCGCCGGGAGGGACTGCCCCGGCGCCGGAAGCCTTTTACTTCATCAGCAGGGCCATTACGGCCTTCTGGGCGTGGAGGCGGTTCTCCGCCTCATCAAATATCTCGCCTGCGTGATCTTCGAACACCTTCTCGGTGATCTCCTCCCCCCGGTGAGCGGGGAGGCAGTGCTGCACCATGCAGTCCGGCTTGGCCGCGGCCAGCAGGGTGTCGCTGACCTGGTAGCCCAGGAAGGCCTTCTCCCGCTCCGCTCTCTCCCCCTCCATGCCCATAGAGGCCCACACGTCCGTGAAGATCACATCCGCGTCTTTTGCTGCCTCCACCGGGTCGTCTGTGAGGACAAACCGTGCGTCTTCCACCGAGGCGGCGAACTCCAATACCTGGCTGTCGGGCTTATAGCCGCTGGGGCTGGCCACAGACACGTCCATGCCGCACTTCAGGCCGCCTGCAATAATGGAGTTGGCCATGTTGTTGCCGTCCCCGATGTAGCAGACCTTCAGACCCTCCAGCCTGGCCTTGTGCTCCCGGATGGTCATCAGATCCGCCAGCACCTGGCAGGGATGGCAGAAATCGGTGAGGCCGTTAATCACAGGGATAGAGCCATACTTCGCCAGATCCTCCACCTCCTGCTGGGCAAAGGTGCGGATCATAATGCCGTTCAAATAGCGGGAAAGCACTCGGGCGGTATCCTGAACGGGCTCGCCTCTGCCAATCTGCATATCCTTGGCCGAGAGGAAAATGGGCATGCCGCCCAGCTGATACATTCCCACCTCAAAGGAAACCCTGGTGCGGGTAGAGGATTTCTGGAAAATCATACCCAAGGTTTTTCCCGCCAGGCGCTTGTGCTCGATTCCATGCTTCAGCTCATACTTCAGCTGATCCGCCAAATTTAAGGTATCCATGATTTCCTGGCTGCTCCAGTCTAAAAGCTTTAATAAATGTTTCATTGGCTTAGCCCTCCAAAATTGATTTTTCTAAAATTTCCAGGCCCTGGTCGATCTCCTCATAGGTGATATTCAGCGGCGGCAGCAGACGCAGTACGGTTTTCGCTGTCAGCACCAGAAGTCCGTTTTTCACACAGCGGCCGGCTACTTCCTTAGCGTTATCCTTTGCCAATACGATGCCGATCATCATACCCAGCCCCCGAAGCTCTTGAACGCCCGCCATTTTACTCAGCTTCTCCCGGAGGTAACGGCCTTTTTCTTCTACAGAACGTAAAAAACTATCTTTTGCTACTCTTTGTAAAACTTCCAAACCGCCGGCACAGGAGACAGGATTTCCTCCAAAAGTAGTGCCGTGCATTCCGGCGCCCAGCACTTCTCCCAAACGAGAAGCGCACAGGCAGGCACCGATGGGAAGCCCTCCGCCCAATCCCTTGGCCGAGGTGATCACATCCGGTTCAATCCCATACTGTTCATAGCAGTAAAGGGACCCGGTCCTGCCGACGCCGGTCTGCACCTCGTCGATCAGCAGCAGCCAGTCCCGTTCCGCGCAGAGTTTGGCCACCGCCTGCACGTAGTCCTTCTGCAGGGGGTTCACCCCGCCCTCCCCCTGGATGAGCTCCATCATCACGCCGCACACATCGTCCCCGGCGGCGGCCAGCAGGCTGTCCATGTCGTTGGCCCGGGCGTAGCGGAAGCCCTCGGTAAAGGGGAAGAAAAATTCGTGGAAGTGGTCCTGGCCGGTCGCCTTCAGGGTAGTAATGGTCCGGCCATGGAAGGAGTTCTGCAGGGTGATGATGGTGGCGCGGCCCTGGCCGTATTTCTCATAGGAGTACTTACGGGCGGTCTTAATCATGCCCTCGTTGGCCTCGGCCCCGGAGTTGCCGAAAAACACAGCGGCCATGCCGGCGGCGGGCACCAGCTTGGAGGCCAGCCTGGCGTATGGCTCGGTGTAGAATAGATTGGAGATGTGGCCCAGCTTCATGGCCTGGTCGTAAATGGCCTTTGCCCAGGCCTCGTTGGCGTAGCCCAGGGAGCAGACGCCGATGCCGGAGGTGAAGTCCACATACGCCCGGCCCTCGGTGTCATAGACGGTAGCGCCCTGGCCGTGGTCGATGGCCAGCTGGTTGCGGCCATAGGTCTGGAGGACATACTGCTGGTCCAGAGCCTTGATCTGAGAAAAATTCATAATCGATCGGATCCTTTCAAATTGTCAAGCGCCTGGCAGGCTCTGCCGCCCCGGGGGCGGCCCTCCTCCCATGCAAATACGCCGGAACATGGGCGGGACTACCAGATCATGGTCCCGATCCCCGCGTTGGAGAGCACCTCAATCAAAATAGAGTGGGGAATCCGCCCATCCAGAATATGCGTGCGCCGCACACCGTTTCGTACGGCGTCCACGCAGCAGTCCACCTTGGGGATCATGCCGCCCTGGATGACCCCGTCTTTGATCAGGCCGGGCACCCGGGAGAGCTCCACCACCCGGAGGAGTGTCCCTTCGTCCCCGGGATCCCGGAGCAGGCCCCGCACGTCCGTGAGCAGGATCAGCTTCTCCGCGCCCAGGGCCACCGCCAGCTTGGCCGCGGCGGTATCCGCATTGATATTATAGGCGGTATCGGCGTCGACGCCCTGGGCTACGGTAGAGACCACCGGGATGTAGCCATCCTCCAGGGCATCCACCACCAGGCGCGGGTCCACCTGCGTGATCTCGCCCACCAGGCCGTATTTTTCGTCCAGCATTTTGGCCTGGAACAGCCCCGCGTCCATGCCGCAAAGACCGATGGCCTTTCCCCCCATGCGGTTGAGCGTGGCCACCAGATTTTTG
>USMP01000258.1 GCA_900555795.1 uncultured Eubacteriales bacterium | reverse complement strand
TCATGACAGTCTCCTTTCACTTCTCAGCCCGGGCACTTGCCTCCCGCGCCTCCATCCAAATCCAAACCGCTCCGCCGGCAGTCCTGGTGTCCCACCGGACGGAACCGGCGCTGTGCTGTATGTTGATTATACCGCCTTTTTTCCGCCGCCGCAAGGCCATTTTCCCGGGATGGAGAGAAAATTATACCTATGCTTTTGGAGCCGGTTATGGTATAATAGCCGCAAGGCAGCTATTATACGCCCATACCGCCTCTCCGAGGCGGTGCGCTGCGATTTCAGCCTGTGGCCAGGGCGGCCACAGGGCATATTGCACCAGGAATTATATTCCTGGTGCAATAGCCGTAAGGCGGCTACGATTCGCCCCACGCCGCCCCGAGACGATCCAGCAACCCTTTGCTCCCGCCGCCGATGTCGGCGCGGGCATCTCACAGCATGAAATTTGGAGGAGCGCGCCATGTCCATTGTATCGGAATATTTCTTCCCGTCCAGCAACGGGCAGACTCTGATCCACGTCAACCAGTGGACGCCTCTGAACCGGCCCATTGCCGGCGTCGTCCAGATCTCCCACGGCGTGGCGGAATACGCCAAGCGCTACGACCCCTTTGCCCAGTACCTGTGCGAGCGGGGCTACGTGGTGGTGGCGGGCGACCACCTGGGTCACGGCCAATCGGTCATCGAGGGCTGCCCTATGGTCTATCTGGGAGAGGCGGGCAGCTGGTGGCACGTGGTGGCCGACATCGAGCAGCTGCGCGCACGCACCGCCCGGGTTTTTCCCGACCACCCCTATTTCCTCTTCGGCCACTCCATGGGCTCCTTCCTGGCCCGCTCCCATCTGATCCGCTACCCCGGCCGTCTGGACGGCTGCGTGCTCTGCGGCACAGGCCATATGTCCCCGGCGCTGGTGGCGGGCGGCAAGCTGGTGGTGAACCGGGAGATCCGCCGGCTGGGCCGGAAGGCTTACAGTGTACGGGCGGACCAACTGGTGTTCGGCGCCTACAACCGGCGCTTTGCCCCCAACCGTACCCAGTTTGACTGGGTCTCCGCCAGCACCGCCAACGTGGACGCCTACATTGCCGACCCCCTCTGCGGCGGCAGCACCACTCTGGGCCTTTTGCGGGAAATGCTGGACGGCATCTCCTTCATTACCCGCCAGTCCAACATAAACTGCATGGACCAAAGCCTCCCCGTACTCTTTATCGCCGGGGATCAGGACCCTGTGGGCGATATGGGCAAGGGTGTGGAGCGTGCCTGCGGCTGCTTCCGCAGGGCTGGGCTGAAAGATGTGTCCATAAAGCTATACCACGGCCTGCGCCACGAAATTCTCAATGAAATCCCCAAAAAGTATATCTATCAGGACGTACTGGACTGGCTGGAGGCCCACAGCTGACGGAACCGGGCCCAATTGAGCGCCTCCGGGTCACGGTAACGCCGCAGCAGGGCCCATGTGAGCACTCCATCCGCCGCCAGCACCAGCCACAGCCCATACGTCACCTCCGGCGGCACGACAGCGGCAGCCCGTTCCACCCAGGGCTGCACCCACCGCACCGCCAGGGCAGAGAGTATGCCCCAGATCAGGGCAAACTGGGGGCAGATCCGACCCGCCACATTGCCCCCCATATCCCGGTAGTCCCAAAACCAGGTGTGGACCGTCCGGTCATAGAAGAGGTGGACCAGATACTCCACCCCCGTGCACACCGCGCCCCCCACCGCCGCCAGGGGCAGAAAGCCCATGCCCGGCTCCGTCAGCGCCGCCACTGCCGCCATAGCCAGGCCATACACCGGACACAGCGGCAGCAGCAGGAAGCACTTACGGGTCTGATGGGGGGCGTTCACAGCCCGGGCAAACCCCTTTTCCAGGCAGTAGCCGAAGAAGCTGTACACAACTACAATCCAAAACCATTGCGCCATGGGGTGTCCTCCTGTTCCTTTTTCTGGAGGTAGCATCCCACCGGCGGGCAGAATTATACAGGAGGTGCATACCATGTCTGATAGCTGGGAAGCCCTGATGGACCAGTGTGCCAACTGCCGGGAATGTGCCCTGGCCCAGACACGCACACACGTGGTGTTCGGCGTGGGCAACCCGGAGGCGGAGATTATGCTGGTGGGAGAGGGCCCCGGAGCCAACGAGGACCAGCAGGGCGTCCCCTTCGTGGGAAAGGCCGGCCAGCTGCTGGATGATATGCTGGCCATCATCGGGCTGGACCGCACAAAGGTCTATATCGCCAACATCGTCAAATGCCGCCCACCGGGGAACCGAGACCCGCTGAACGTGGAGCAGGACACCTGCATCGGCTATCTGCGCCGCCAAATTGATCTGGTCCAGCCGAAGCTGCTGGTGTGTCTGGGGCGAATTGCCGCCATGCGGCTCATCAGCGACAAGTTCCGCATGACCCGGGACCACGGCATCTGGTACGACGTGGACGGGCGGCGGGTCATGGCCATCTACCACCCCGCCGCCCTGCTGCGGGACCCGGGCAAGCGGCCGGAGACCTTTGACGATCTGAAATCCCTTCAGCGTGAGATCGGCCGGTTTTGTCAGCGGACCGACGCCCACTGGCGGACGTTGGAGCGGTGAGATTTCTGTCGAAATATCTAAAATGGACGTCGAATTTTCGGCGTCCATTTTCTTCCGTCCACTCTTGAGCCAATCCACAAGATGTAGTATACTAATAAAGATTGTGGTGAAAAACGCAGAGTGGGGGAATACGCATATGCACAAGATTGGATTTGACAACCAGGAATATATAGACACCCAGTCCGCCCATATCCGGGAACGGATCGCTCAGTTTGGCGGCAAGCTGTATCTGGAGTTCGGCGGGAAACTCTTTGACGACTACCACGCCTCCAGGGTCCTGCCCGGCTTTGCACCGGACAGCAAGCTTCGTATGCTCCGGCAGTTAAGCGATCAGGCAGAGATCGTCATCGTCATCAGTGCCGAAGACATTGAAAAGAACAAGATCCGCGGTGATCTTGGTATCACCTATGATTCCGATGTACTTCGCCTGATGCAGATTTATCAGGGGCTGGGGCTTTATGTCGGAAGCGTTGTTATTACCAAATATAACGCTCAGGAAAGTGCTGAATTAT
>USMP01000257.1 GCA_900555795.1 uncultured Eubacteriales bacterium | reverse complement strand
GAGGGCGGCCCGGAGCTGGCCAAGCAACTGCTGAAGAACACCTGGGACATCAACTATCCCAAGGTGGTGCTGGTGTACCTCACCGGCGCGCCCCGCCGGGGCGTGGGGCCCCACGACGTGGCCATTGCCCTGGTGAAGGCCACCTTTGCAAGCGGCTTCGTCAATAACTGCGTTTTGGAGTTCTGCGGCCCCGGTATTGCAGCTCTCCCCATCGACTACCGCAATGGCATCGACGTGATGACCACCGAGACCACCTGCCTCTCCTCCATTTGGGAGACGGACGGCGTGACGGATGGCTTCTACCGCGCCCACCAGCGGCCGGAGGATTACCGGGAGCTGCACCCGGCGGACGGAGCCTACTACGACAAGTACATCGAGATCGACCTCTCCAAGGTCGAGCCCATGATCGCCCTGCCCTTCCACCCCTCCATCGCCTACACGGTCCATGAAGTACAGGCAAACCCCGAGAAGATCTTTTCCCAGGTGGAGGATGCCTGCAACAAGCAGCTGGGCGGCAAGGTGCAGATGGATCTGCACCGCAGCATCGTAAACGGCAAAGTCACCTGCGACCAGGGCGTCATCGTGGGCTGCTCCGGCGGCATGTATGAGAACCTTGTGGAGGCCGCCGCCATCTTGAAGGGCGGCAGCATCGGCAACGGCTATTTTGATATGAGCGTATACCCCTCCTCCACCCCCATCTCCCTGGCCATCACCAGGAACGGCGTGGCGGCCACCCTCATGGAGGCCGGCTGCGTCATGAAGCCCGCCTTCTGCGGTCCCTGCTTCGGCGCCGGAGACACCCCCGCCAACGGAACCCTCTCCATCCGTCACGCCACCCGGAATTTTGCCAACCGGGAGGGCAGCAAGCCCGGCAGCGGCCAGATTGCCGCCGTGGCCCTGATGGATGCCCGCTCCATTGCCGCCACCGCCCGCAACGGCGGCGTATTGACCGCCGCCACCGACATCGACTACGACCTGCCCACAGCGGAGGAGTTCACCTACCACTACGACGGCGGCGTCTACGAAAAGCGGGTTTACGACGGCTTCGGCAAGGCCGATCCCACCGCTGAACTGCGCTACGGCCCCAACATTAAGGACTGGCCCCGGATGCCCCGGCTGGAGGAGGACCTGCTGGTAAAACTCTGCGCCGTGATCCACGACCCCGTCACCACCACCGATGAACTGATTCCCTCCGGCGAGACCAGTTCCTACCGCTCCAACCCCATCGGCCTCTCCGAATTTGCCCTCAGCCGCCGGGTGCCGGAATACGTGGGCCGCAGCAAGGCGGTGCGCGCGCTGGAGGAGGCCCGCCAGGCGGGAGAAAGCCCGGCCGAGGCGGAAGCGGTTTTGCGGAAGGTGGGCGGCGACCTTGCCCGCACCACCATCGGCTCCTGTGTGTTTGCCCAGAAGCCCGGCGATGGCTCCGCCCGGGAGCAGGCCGCCTCCTGCCAGAAGGTGCTGGGGGGCTTTGCCAACATCTGCTATGAGTACGCCACCAAGCGCTACCGCTCCAACTGCATCAACTGGGGCATCGTCCCCTTCACCATGGACCGCTCCGCCGGCTTCCCCTACGCCGACGGCGACTGGGTGTACATCCCCGGCGTGAAGCGGGCCATCGCGGAGGGCGTGGAGGACATGGCCGCCAAGGTCATCCGCGCCGATGGCTCCATTCACGACCTCCCCCTCCGGTGCGCCGGCCTCACCGCCGACGAACGGCTGATTCTTCAGGAGGGCTGCCTGATGAACTACTACGCCGCCGGGTATGGAAAGGACTGAGATCCTCTCTCCGGGTTCAAAAAATTGACAGACGAGGAGATGCTTCATGGATAAAATCAAAATGACCACCCCCCTGGTAGAGATGGACGGCGACGAGATGACCCGGGTGCTGTGGCAGATGATCAAGGATCAGCTGATCCTGCCCTTTGTGGATTTGAAAACCGAGTACTACGATCTGGGCCTGCTGCACCGCAACGAGACGAGAGACCAGGTCACAGTGGACGCCGCCTGGGCCACCAAGAAATATGGCGTGGCCGTCAAATGCGCCACCATCACCCCCAACAAGCAGCGGATGGAGGAGTACCCTCAGCTGACGGAGATGTGGAAGAGCCCCAACGGCACCATCCGCTCCATTCTGGACGGCACGGTGTTTCGCACCCCCATCTGCATTGACGCCATCCAGCCCGTGGTGAAAAACTGGAAAAAGCCCATCACCATCGCCCGCCACGCCTATGGCGACGTATATAAGAGCGTGGATTTCCGCACGGAGGAGCCCGGCCAGTGCACGATGACCTTCCGGGGCGAGAGCGGCGCGGAGAAAACAGTGCTGGTGCAGAAGACCGACGGACCCACTGTCTGGCAGGGCGCCCACAACAAGGACCAGTCCATCCGCTCCTTTGCCCGCTCCTGCTTCCAGTACGCCATCGATACCCGGCAGGATCTGTGGTTTTCCACCAAGGACACCATCGCCAAAATCTACGATGGGGAGTTCAAAAACATCTTTGAGGAGGAGTTTGCCCACTACAGGGCCAGGTTCGAGGAACTAGGCATCACCTACTTCTACACCCTCATCGACGACGCGGTGGCCCGGGTTATCCGCAGCGAGGGCGGCTATATCTGGGCCTGCAAGAACTACGACGGCGATGTGATGAGCGACATGGTTTCCACCGCCTTCGGCTCCCTGGCCATGATGACCAGCGTGCTGGTAGCGCCTGACGGCACCACCGAGTTTGAGGCCGCCCACGGCACCGTCACCCGCCACTACTACAAGTACCTCGCCGGCGAGGAGACTTCCACCAACTCCGTGGCAACCATCTTTGCCTGGACCGGCGCACTGCGCAAGCGCGGCGAGCTGGACGGTCTTGCGGACCTGCAGGCCTTTGCGGACCGCCTGGAAAAAGCCACCCTGGCCACCATCGAGAGCGGCCGCATGACCAAGGATCTGGTGGCCCTTTATGAGGGCGAGGCCACGGGCCTGAACAGCGACGCATTTTTGGACGCCATCGCCCAGACGATGGAAACCTTGTAATTCCGTGCGAAAGGGCGCGGGGAAAAGGAAGTTTTTCCCCACGCCCCTTTTTTTATCATGCAGCATTGGAGCA
>USMP01000256.1 GCA_900555795.1 uncultured Eubacteriales bacterium | reverse complement strand
GGATCAGAAGTCCCGGACGGAGCCGTCGTAGGAGCGGCGGGCCGCGTTGCTGCCCCGGGGCTGGGGGGGATAGAGGGCCTGGGCGTCATCGGAGAGCTCAATGCCGATGCCGGGGGCGTCGGGGATGAGCAGGCAGCCGTTTTCAAAGCGGAGAGGCTCCTTGACCATGGCGTCCTCCTTGCCGCCCAGGCAGAAGCCGGGCAGTTCCTGGATTCCCAGGTTGGGGATGCAGGCGCACAGCTGCAGGCAGGCGGCGGTGGACACGGGGCCCAGCGGGTTGTGGGGGATGACCAGGGCGTTGTGGGCCTCCGCCAGGGCGCAGATCTTCTTGGAAGCGGTGATGCCGCCCACGGCGCAGACGTCCGGCCGGATGAAGTGGGCCGCCCGGCGGGAGAGCACCGTCTCAAACTCGTGGAGGTTGATGAAGCGCTCGCCGGTGGCAATGGGCACGCCGATTTTGCTGGACACCTCCGCCATGGCGTCGGGGTTGTCGGGCATAATGGGATCCTCCAGCACCATGGGGCGGTAAGGCTCCACCGCCCGGCCGAAGGCGATGGCCTCGGGGACGGACATGCTGCGGTGAACCTCCAGCACGAAGTCAAAGTTGTCGCCCACAGCCTCCCGGCAGCGGCGCAGCCGCTCCACGGAGTAGGCGATGCGGCTGGAGAAGAACTCGCTGCTGCCGTCGCTGGCCACGGAGGCCTCCGTCATAAAGATCTTGGCGGCGGTAAAGCCCATCTCCTTCAGTGCCACGTACTCCTGCACCAAATCATCCAGCACGGGGGTGTTGTGCATCACCGAGGCGTAGACCCGCACCTTGTCCCGGGTCCTGCCGCCCAGCAGCTGATAGACGGGGACGCCCAGGGCCTTGCCCTTGATGTCCCAGAGGGCGATGTCGATAGCGCTGATGGCGCTCATAATGACGCTGCCCCGGAAATAGACGGAGCGGTAAAAGTTCTGATAGAAGTCCTCGGTGTTAAAGGGATCCTTGCCGATGAGGTACTCCTTGAACTTGTGAATCGCGGCCTCGGTGGCGCCCAGATAACCCCAGTTGCCCGCCTCCCCCAGGCCCACAATGCCCGCGTCGGTGTAGACCTTCACGAACAGATAGTGCTTGCAGATCATGGTCTTCAGATTGGTGATGACCATAAGACACACCCTCCTTGTTTTAGATGCTTCTATCATATCTCCCGCCGCCCCCGGGGTCATTCCAAAAATTTGGCTCTTTTTTAGGCCGGCATTTTGCCTCTCCGGGCAAAAAGGATGGGAGACGGGGATGAGGCACACAAAAGATGTTCCAAAAATTTTGATGGAACCGGATAAAATTTTATGAGTTTCGCCCCGATTTTTGGATAGAAGGGAGAATATGCACCATGGAGGAGCGCATGATCCGCAGCCTGGAGTACCCGGGAACCGTGTTCCGGGACGAGGCGCATGGTATCTATTTGGAGAGTTTTGCGTACGAACCGGGCTTCTTCCGGTTCAACTGGCACCGCACCTTGGAGGTGCTGGTGCTGCTCCGGGGCGGCCTGACCGCCTATGTGGAGGGGGATTCCTTTGCCATGGAGGAGGACGACGTTCTCCTCATCAACTCCAACGCTGGTCATGCCACCCTGACCACCGCCCGGGATACGGCACTGCTGCTGCTCCATATGGACCCCGGGGTGTTTGATCCGCTGTTCCCCCGGGGCCGGATGCCCCACATCACCTGCCGCAGCACGCCGGAGAACCGGTACGCCCCCGCCGTGGCGGACCTGCGCCGGACCATGGCGGAGCTGTACTGCCAGGCGTGGCGGGCGGGGCCGCTGGCGGCGGAGATGGGGCTGCGGGGGGCGCTGCTGAGCCTCTGCGCCCAGCTGCTTCAGGATTTCCCCTGGCAGAACGTGGACCGGCAGGGCCAGGGGGCGGATGAGAAGAAGGTGCGGCGGATCATGGACTATGTGGATCAGCGCTATGCCCAGCGGCTGCTGCTGGAGGACGTGGCCCGATACATGGGAATGAACCGGACCTATCTCTCCACCTTCTTCAAGGCCCAGGTGGGGGTTTCCTTTTATGACTATCTGACCCGCAAGCGCCTGACCCAGGCGGGCTTCCTGCTGAATAACTCCGACGACTCGGTGCTGACCATCGCCCTGGCCTCCGGCTTTTCCGATGTGAAGAGTTTCAACGCGGCGTTTCGCAAGTACTTTGACCTCTCTCCGGACCGGTACCGCCGGCAGCTGAATCCGGATATCCCCCAGCGGGCCAGGGAGTTCTACCCCCGGCTGCTGCCGCCGGAGGAGCCGGGGGTGGCGAGAAAGCTGGCGGCATACCGGGGGCGGGAAAAATAGGAGCACCGGGCCCCGGCGTCACCCGGGACCCGGTGCTCTGCTTCCGCTGTTTTCATATTATGCCGCGGGAGGCTGGGCCGGGGCTGCGGCCCTACCGCAGTTCCATGCAGTGGACGGTGACGGCGAAGGCCTCGTTGCCGGGCATCGGCCCGAAGGCGGTTTCCACCGTTTTAAAGCCCAGGGACTGGTACAGCGCCAGGGCGGGGGTGTTGCCCGCAAGCACCTCCACCGCCAGGGGACGGCCCTTGGCCCGGGCCATGGCGTGAGCCGCCAGCTGCCGGCCAATGCCCCTGCCCATCCGGGCCGGGTCCACATAGAGCCAGGCCGGTTCCTGGCCGGTATAGGCTACAAAGCCTACCACGCCGTCCGGCCCCTGGGCCACGTCCACCTGATAGTCAAAGAGCCCCTCCGCAACGGCCGCCTGGGCCAGGGGAATAAAGGCGGCGGAGAGGTTTGCACGGGCCAGTTCCATGGGCCGGGCGCCATCGTGAATCCGGCAGAGCGCCTCCCGGTCCCGCTCCTCATAGGGGCGGATAATTACATGTTCCATTGAAAACAACTCCTCTCAAAATAGGGCGCCGCCTGTCCATAGCAAGAGGGACTGTCCGCAGACAGTCCCTCTTGCTATGGACGCCGCTGGATCAGCGCCAGCTTTTCCGCGCGGGTCATGGCCTTGATAGCCCGCTCCCGGGCCATGGCGGCCTCCCTGGTGTCCAGAACCTCGTGGTAGACGAGCCGGACCGGCAGGTGGGAGCGGGTGTATTTCCCGCCGCGTCCCGCGCGGTGGGCG
>USMP01000255.1 GCA_900555795.1 uncultured Eubacteriales bacterium | reverse complement strand
CCGCCGCCGCCATCGGCTTTATGAAGGAGTACGGCTGTGCCAATATTAAGCTGATGGTGCTGCTGGCCGCTCCGGACGGCATAGAGCGCATCCAGAAGGAGCACCCCGATGTGGACATCTACTGCGGCGCGGTGGATGACCACCTCAATGAGTATGGCTATATTGTCCCCGGCCTGGGCGACGCCGGAGATCGGATTTTTGGTACAAAGTAGCGTCCCCTGAACCGGCGGCGCCCAGGCCGCGCCTGCTGGCGCGCACAAGGGTTTTGCGCAGCAAAACCTTGCCGCAGGGCGAATTTACTTCGCCCGAGGATGTTCCATGAATCAGGGTTCCCGCGCTGCCGGGGCAGCGTGGGACTGGACGCCGGAGATCGGATTTTTGGTACCAAATAGAGTTTGAGTGGGGGCGGGTCCTGTATGGGCCCGCCCCGCCCCATTTCACAAAGTTGCACAAAAACATCCTGAAAATTTTGGAAGGGCCGCCCCCTATTTTTCCGGCAGTTCCCATTGCAATCCCGGCAAAAATCCGCTATACTGGATACACAAGGGAATACTGTGGTAGCTGTAACGAAGTGCTTTGCGCACGGGCTCAACTATCACTCAGCTTGCGCTTGAGTGTTTCAAACCGAATGGTTTGAAACATTTTTTGTTTTCTTTTTGAAACCGGACATATAAAGGAGGCATGCACCATGTACATTCTGGCAAACGGCAGACTCATCACCCGGGACGGCGCCCTCCCCTATCTCCCCGACGGCGGCGTAGCCATCGACGGCACGAAAATCGCGGCGGTGGGCACCACGGCGGAACTGCGGGCAAAGTACCCCGGCGCGGAATTTGTGGACGCCCGGGGGGGCGTCATTATGCCCGGCCTCATCAACGCCCATACCCACATCTACTCCGCCCTGGCCCGGGGCCTCAGCATCAACGGCTTCAACCCCACCAATTTTTACGAGGTGCTGGACGGCCAGTGGTGGTACATCGACCGCCACCTGACCCTGAAGGGCACCAGAGCCAGCGCCGACGCCCTCTACATGGACTGCATCAAGCAGGGCGTCACCACCATCTTCGACCACCACGCCTCCTTCGCGGAGATCCCCGGTTCCCTCTTCGCCATCGCTGAGAGCGCCAAAAAGTTTGGCGTCCGCTCCTGCCTGTGCTACGAGGTCTCGGACCGGGACGGAGAGGAAAAGAGCGACCAGGCCATCCGGGAAAACGCCGACTTCATCACCTACTGCCAGGAAAATCCCAGCGATATGCTCTCGGCCATGTTCGGCGGCCACGCCCTCTTCACCATCAGTGACCGGACCTTTGAGAAGATGGTTGCCGCCAACAACGGCCGCACCGGCTTCCACATCCATGTGTCCGAAGGCATGAACGATGTATACGACAGTCTCCAGAACTATGGCCGCCGCCCGGTCCAGCGGCTCCAGGACCACGGGATCCTGGGTCCCAAGACCCTTCTGGGCCACTGCATCCACGTAAACACCGCCGAGATGGAGATTATCCAGGCCACCGGCACCATGACGGTGAATAATCCGGAGAGCAACATGGGCAACGCTGTGGGCTGCTCCCCCATCCTCCAGCTGATGAAGCGGGGCATCACCGTGGGCCTCGGCACCGACGCCTACACCAACGACATGCTGGAGAGCATCAAGGCGGCCCTCACCATCCAGCGGCACAACGCCTGCATGCCCAACGTGGGCTGGTGCGAGGTGACGGATATGCTCTTTAAGAATAACCCCCTCATTGCCGAGAAGTACTTCGGCGTGCCTCTGGGGAGACTTGCCCCCGGCGCGGCGGCGGACGTCATCGTCATGGACTACAAGCCCTTCACACCCTTCTCCGACGCCAACATTGACGGTCACATGCTCTTCGGCATGACGGGCCGGCAGTGCCAGACCACCATCGCAAATGGAAAAATTCTCATGCGGGACCGGGTACTGGAGGAAATCGACGAAGAGGCGGAGAACGCCCACATTCTGGAGGAATCCAAAAAGCTGTGGGGTGCACTGAACCACTGCCAGTACTGATTTTACCGCCGGTTCCCCGCCGCGGACGCGGCGGGGAACCGGCCCACACCGCCCGGTACGGGCGCGAAAAGGAGGAACCATCTATGTCTGAACTGATGACCCCGATTCCCTTTCAGGAACTGATGACCTGGATCATTGCCGAATACCGCCGGGACGGCACGGTGTTTGGCGTCCACCGCCCCTACGTGGCCGGGGAGAAATCCCTGCCCATCTTCGGCGGAGAAACCATCGAGACCCCCTTTGGCCCCGCCGCCGGCCCCAACACCCAGCTGGCCCAGAACATCATTGCCGGCTACTTCGCCGGAGCCCGGTTCTTTGAACTGAAAACCGTGCAGAAGATGGACGGGGCGGAACTGGCCGCCTGCATCTCCCGGCCCTGCATCCTGGCGGAGGACGAGTGCTACAACTGCGAGTGGAGCACGGAACTCACCGTCCAGCAGGCCTTCGAGGAATATGTAAAGGCCTGGTGCGCCTGCCACATGCTCTCCCGGGTCTGCGGGCTGGGAAGGCCGGACGGCTTCATCTTCAACATGTCCGTGGGCTACGACCTGGATGGTATCAAGGGAGAGAAGATCGACACCTACTTAAACGGCATGGGCGACGCCTCCCGCACCCCCATTTTCCGGGAGTGCATCCGGGTCCTGAAAACACTGTTCCCGGCGGAGGGCGCTTTCATTGACGCCATCCCCGCCCGTGTCTCCGACTCCGTCACCGTCTCCACCCTCCACGGCTGCCCCCCGGATGAGATCGAGCGCATCGCCTCCTACCTCATCACCGAAAAGCACCTGCACACTTTTGTCAAGTGCAACCCCACCCTGCTGGGCTACCAGTCCGCCCGAAACATCCTTGATGGAATGGGCTACAGCTACATCGCCTTTGACGAGCACCACTTCCAGGAGGATCTGCAGTACGCCGACGCCATCCCCATGTTCCGCCGCCTGCTGCGCCTGGCCGGGAATAATGGTCTGGAATTTGGCCTGAAGCTCAGCAACACCTTCCCGGTGGATGTGAAGCAGGGAGAACTGCCCAGCGAGGAGATGTACATGTCCGGGAAATCCCTGTATCCCTTATCCATTTCCCTGGCGGCGAAGCTGGCGG
>USMP01000254.1 GCA_900555795.1 uncultured Eubacteriales bacterium | reverse complement strand
TGCTGCTGATGATGCTGTTTGCCCTGAAGCTGAACTGGTTTCCCGCCACAGGCATTGAATCCTGGCGCTCGTATATCCTGCCCGCCGTAACCATCGGCACGTCCTCCTGCGCGGTCATTGCCCGTCTGACCCGCTCGTCCATGCTGGACGTGGTCAACTCCGATTACGTGACCACCGCCCGGGCCAAGGGCCAGAAGGAGAGCGTGGTCATTCTGAAGCACTGCCTGAAAAACGCGCTGATCCCCATCATTACGGCGGTGGGTATCCAGTTTGGCGGCATGCTGGGCGGCTCCCTTCTGACAGAGACCGTTTTCGCCATTCCCGGAATTGGCTTGCTTCTGACCAACGCCATTAAGGCGCGCAACTACCCGGTGGTGCAGGGCGGCGTCCTCTTCGTAGCGCTGATCTTCAGCGTGGTGAATCTGGCGGTCGACCTGATCTACGCGCTGGTGGATCCCAGAATCAAGTCGAACTTCACCTAAGGAGGCTGACTATGGAACAACATGTGAACGGTGTGCGGCAAGAGGAAGTCGTCTATAAGAAGAGGCGGCAGCTTCCTGAGGTGTGGCGGCGCTTTAAGAAAAACCGCCGGGCCGTGTTCGGCGGGGTTCTGGTGCTGCTGCTGCTCCTGGCCGGGATTTTTGCCCCCTATCTGACGCCCTACGATCCCTACACCCAGGATCTGCTCAACAAGAACCTGGGACCCAGCCTGCTGCACCTGTGCGGTACGGACAACTTCGGCCGGGATATTTTCACCCGGATTCTCTACGGTGCGCGGATTTCCCTGATTGTGGGCTGGGTCTCCGTCATCACCGCCTGCCTGCTGGGCGGCACCCTGGGCGCCATCGCAGGCTATTACGGCGGCAAGGTGGATAATATCATTCTGCGCATTATGGATATCTTCCTGGCCATCCCCTCCATTCTGCTGAACATTTCCATTGTGGCGGCTCTGGGCGGCGGGCTGGTGAACATGCTCATTGCCATGGGCATTTCCTCCACCCCCACCTACTGCCGGACCATACGGGCGGAGATACTGAAGGTACGAAACCAGGAATTTGTGGAGGCGTCCCGGGCGGCGGGGGCCTCGGATTTCACGATCATTCTCAAGCACGTTATTCCCAACTGCCTGGCCCCCATGATTGTGCGCGTGACCATGAGCATCGGCAGCGCCATCCTCAGCTGCGCCAGCCTGAGTTTTATCGGCCTGGGCATCTCCCCGCCCACGGCGGAGTGGGGGTCCATGCTGGCCAGCGGGAGAGAGCTGATCCGCACCGCTCCCCATATCTGCACCTTCCCAGGCCTGGCCATCATGCTGACGGTTTTCTCTCTGAATCTGATGGGCGACGGGATCCGGGACGCCTTTGATCCGAAGATGAAGACCTGACGGGAAAGCAGAGGAGAATATATGGATAAAATTTTGGATATTCGGAACCTGCGTGTGGATTACGTAACAGACGACGGCACGGTCCACGCGGTCAACGGTCTGAACCTGAGCCTGAACCGGGGAGAGACCCTGGGCCTGGTGGGGGAAACCGGCGCCGGCAAGACCACCACCGCCAAGACCATCCTCCAGCTGCTGCCCAATCCCCAGGGCCGGGTGGTGGAGGGTGAGATACTCTTCAACGGGGAGGACAACCTGCGGAAAACGGCCAAGGAGATGCAGAAGATCCGGGGCGGGAAGATTTCCATGATCTTTCAGGATCCCATGACCAGCCTGAACCCCGTGCTGACGGTGGGCGACCAGATCGCCGAGGTGATCCGTCTCCACCAGAAGGGCAACCGGCTGGATGCTGACGCCCAGGCCAAAAAAATGCTGGAACTGGTGGGTATCAAGGTAGACCGCTTCGGCGAGTACCCCCATCAGTTCTCCGGCGGCATGAAGCAGCGGGTGGGCATCGCCATGGCGCTGGCCTGCAATCCCCAGCTGCTCATTGCCGACGAGCCCACCTCCGCCCTGGATGTGACCATCCAGGCCCAGGTGCTGGAACTGATGAAGAGTCTGCGGGAGCAGTACGGCACGTCCCTGATCATGATTACCCATGACCTGGGCATTGTGGCGGAGATCTGCGACTATGTGGCCATTATGTACGCCGGGCAGGACGTGGAGTATGCGGACAAGTACGAGCTCTTTACCAAGCCCCTGCACCCCTACACGGTGGGCCTGTTCCGCTGTATCCCCGATCTGACGGTGGAGCAGAACGAACTGATTCCCATTCCGGGCATGATGCCCAACCCCATGGTCGAGCCCGCCGGCTGCCCTTTTGCCCCCCGCTGCGCGGAGGCTACGGAGCGGTGCTTCGCGGAGAAGCCCCCCATTGTCCAGGTGACGGAGAACCACAGGGTTCGCTGCTTTAAGTACGCGGAGGTGAATGGCTGATATGAGTGAGAAGCTGATCGAAGTAAAGGGCCTGACCAAGCTGTTCAACACCAAGGGCGGCAAACTCCACGCCGTGGACAATGTGGACTTCTATATTGACAAGGGCGAGACCCTGGGCCTGGTGGGGGAGTCCGGCTGCGGCAAGACCACGCTGGGCCGGACCATCCTGCAGCTGCATGAGCCTACCTCGGGCCGGATCGTCTATGACGGACAGACCATCTTCGAGGGGAAGGATCCCTGGCAGCGCAAGAGCGTGCCGGTCCGGGAGAAGGACGGCTCCACCACGAAACGGGAGGAGCTGGTCCAGGTCAAGGTGCCCCGGCCCAAGCAGGTGAACATGCTGCCCTACCGGCGGAAGATGCAGATCATCTTCCAGGACCCCTCTGCCTCCCTGGACCCCCGCATGACGGTGGGGGAGATCATCGGCGAGGCGCTGGACATCCACAAGCTGTGCGCTTCCAAGGCGGAGCGCACGGAACGGATCAAGGAGCTGCTGGGGCAGGTGGGACTGAATACCGAGCACGCCAACCGCTATCCCCATGAGTTTTCCGGAGGCCAGCAGCAGCGGGTGGGCATTGCCCGGGCCCTGGCGGTGAAGCCGGAGTTTATCGTGTGTGACGAGCCCATCTCGGCGCTGGACGTGTCCATCCAGTCGCAGGTGGTGAACATGCTGGAGGATATGCAGCAGGAGATGGGGCTGACCTATCTGTTCATTGCCCACGACCTGAGCGTGGTGCGGCATATCTCCAACCGCA
>USMP01000253.1 GCA_900555795.1 uncultured Eubacteriales bacterium | reverse complement strand
CCAGCCGCTCCGCCAGCTGCTCCTGGGTGATACCCAGGTGGGTGCGGAGAAATTGCAGATTGTCGTGAAATGCCATGGGAATGCCTCCTTATGTTGGGTTGTCCCCATGGTAGCGGAGAACGGGGCGCAACACCACCGATTTTCCGTTGCGTTTGGGGAGAATCCATGTCAACTTCCGGTTGCGCGGTCGAAATTGTCTGCAAATAAAACCGGTATGTACGTAGATGGGGGACACCCCGCTGGACAGAGCGCAGGGCTTGCGTTATACTGCCCCCTAGCGCTAATCCGGCCCCTAGGCTGGGACAGAAAGGAAGGAGCGAAGGCTGAGCAAGGAAATGAGAGATATCTCCGCCCAGCTGGGCACAGCCCCCATCGGCGGACTGCTGTGGAAGCTGGCGGTGCCCACGGTGGTGGCCCAGCTGGTGAACTTACTATATAATATTGTAGACCGCATCTACATCGGCCATATGCCGCAGGTGGGCCGGGTGGCCCTGACGGGGGTGGGGCTGTGCTTTCCGGTGGTGTGTCTGATCAGCGCCTTCACCATGCTGGTTGCCCAGGGCGGTGCGCCCCGGGCGGCCATCGCCATGGGCCGGGGGGACGACCGGGAAGCGGAACGGATTATGGGCAGCTGCTTTACCTGCCTGATCGGTACGGCGGTGGTCCTGACGGCGGCGTTCTGGCTCTGGGGGGAGCCGCTGCTGTGGCTGTTTGGATGCAGTGAGGAGACCATAGCCTATGCGCTGCCCTATATGCGCATCTACGCCAGCGGGTCCATCTTTGTAATGATGGCCCTGGGCCTGGCGCCCTTTGTGATGCAGGCCACAGAGGCGCTGCTGAACATCGCCTTTAACGCATCCCTTCAGCGCTACGGCGGGGATATCGCCGTGGGGGCCATGACTGTGGCCAGTACCATCAAGCAGATGGTCTGGATTCCGCTCCAGGGGATCGGGCAGGGGCCCAGCCCATCATCAGCTACAACTATGGCGCTGGAAACGCCCAGCGGGTGCGCCAGGCGTTCTGGACCATGCTGAAGGTGAGCATGGTGATCCTGCTGATGTTCTGGGCGCTGATTCAGGCCTTTCCCCAGGCGTTTATCCGTATTTTCAACAGCGACGCCCAGCTGCTGGACACCGCGGTCTGGGTGGTGCGGGTGTACACGGCGGTGATGGGCCTCTTTGGCATCCAGCAGTCGGTGCAGCAGACCCTCACGGCCATTGGCCGGGCCAAGGCGTCTCTGTTCATCGCCTGCCTGCGCAAGCTGATTCTGCTGATTCCCCTGATCTATCTGCTGCCGCTCTTTTTTGAAAACAAGGTGTTCGCCGTGTTCCCTGCGGAGCCGGTAGCGGATTTCATCTCCGTGGTGGTGGCGGTGGCCACCTTCTCGGTAGTGTTTCGCCGGGCTATGGCGGAACTGGAGGGGGAATCGGGCCGCTGAGAAGATAGTACCATATTCTCCGCCGGTTTTCCACCCTGGCCCCCCGGTCCGGCGGGGTCGGCAAATCCTAAAAATTTGTAAAATTCTCACTTTGCCACTTCCCATGGACGGTCGATTATGGTAAACTACTATCAAATGTCCGCGAATTGGGTCGAACCCCCTTCCGGTAGTCCGTGTGAAAGTGAGAGAGCCTATGAAAAAGATCCTGTCCCTGTGCCTGAGCACACTGCTGCTGCTGTCGCTGCTCCCCGCCTCCGCCATGGCGGTGGATACCTTCGACATCAGCGAGGAGGGCGTGGCGTTTATCAAAGAATTTGAGGGCTTCCGGGATATGCCCTATATGGATGATCGGGGCAGGTGGTATATCGGCTACGGCACCTCCTGCGAAGCGGGCGACTATGGGGACGGCGTCACGGAGGAGGAGGCGGATGAACTGCTGCGGGAAGCACTCAGCAGCAAGGGGGCGGATGTGAACCGGCTGCTCCTGGATTATGCCATCCAGCTGGAGCAGCACCAGTTTGACGCCCTGGTCAGCATGACCTATACCCTGGGCACCCAGTGGATGAATCCCACCTACCGCCTGTGCTCCTATCTCATCAGCGGCGTGGAGCGGTACAGCGAGGCGGAAATTGTCATGTGGGCACGGAGCCGGTGGAGCGCCTGGTCCAGCGGCGGCTGCGGGAGGCGTACCTCTTCCTGTACGGCGTCTATGACAGCGCCGCTGTCGAGGATTACTGCTATCTCCACTTCGACCCCGCCGGAGGCGCGGTGGAGAATCAGACGGTGTTTTATCCCGTGGGGGAGGAGTATGGGGCTCTGCCGGTACCCGACAGGGCGGGCTATGCGTTTGTGGGCTGGCTGACCGGGGACGGGGATTTCCTCACCGGGGAGGAGACAGCCTGGGAGAGCCTGGATGTTACCGCCCTGTGGGAGCCCGACGGGTCGGCGGAGCCGGAGGAGCCTGAGGTGGATCTCAGCACCTGGGTCAATCCCTACACAGACCTGGCGGAGGAGGACTGGTACTTCTCCGTTGTCCGTGAACTGAGCGCCAAAGGGGTGGTGGGTGGCTATCCCGACGGGACCTTCCGCCCGGAGAACACCCTTACCGCCGGTGAGGCGCTGAAGCTGATTCTGCTGGCTGCGGGCTATGGAGAGCAGCTTCCGGTGGATGGGCACTGGGCCTCCGGCTATTTGGCGTTGGCGCAGCAGCTGGGGTGCCTGACGGCGGGAGATGTGCAGAGTTTGGACAGCCCTGTCAGCCGCAGGCTCATCGCCCAGGTGGCGGCGGTGGCCATGGGCTTGGAGCCCCGCTTTGGCGCCAGCCCCTTTGCCGATGTGGACGACGGCTATGCCCTGGCCCTCTATGAGGAGAAAATTCTCACCGGCAGCATTTCCGGCGGCCGGCGCTGGCTGCACCCGGACGACAGCATCAACCGGGCGGAGACCTGTGCCATTGTCTCCCGCATTGGCGCCTGGTCCTATGTGGAGAAAAACGACCCCGCCCAGTCCGGCTACGTGGTCTACCGGGACAAGTACTATCCGCTGCTGCGGGATGTACCGGTGTGTTCGTATGACACAAATCTTCTGGTGCTGGACGGCAGCACCATGTACTACAATGATCCCGCCTACGCTGCGGCCATTGGCATAGATGTATCCTCCCACCAGGGGGAGATCGACTGGGAGCGGGTGGCGGACTCCGGGG